>NZ_JBEXGN010000002.1:397861-496082 GCF_040607345.1 Streptomyces sp. NPDC005302 | reverse complement strand
GAGGCGTCACCTGCTGCGATCGTGGCGGCGGAAATCCCCGCGACACCCCGCCGACAGGCGCCTAGCGTGGCCCCATGACCCCGCACGACACCCCCGCCGCCCCCACCCCCCTCACGGTCCGCCCCCTCGCACCCCCCGACATCCCGGACTGGCTGCGCGCGCTGAACACGGGGTTCCTGCGCCCGCCGACGGTGTCCAAGGAGGAGACCGAGGCGCGAGGCTCGGGACTCGTCCTGCCGCGCACCCTGGGCGCGTACGACGGGGACCGCTGCGTGGCGACGTTCCGCTCCTTCCCCCAGGAGCTCACCGTGGTGGGCGGCGCCACCGTCCCCGCGGACGCGATCTCCAGCGTCACCGTCTCGCCCACACACCGCCGCCGCGGCCTCCTCACCCGGATGATGGAGGCCGACCTGGCGGCGGCGAAGGACCGCGGTGACGTCGTCGCGACGCTCATCGCCGCCGAGTACCCGATCTACGGCCGCTACGGCTTCGGCCCCGTCACCACCACCGCCGAGTGGACCATCGACGTCGCGCGCACGGGCCTCGACCCCCGCTGGGCGGGCCCCGGCGACGGCGGCCGCGTCGACCTCGTGGACGCCCAGGACGTGCGCCGCGACGGACCGGGACTGCACGAACGCTTCCGCCGCGGCCGGCCCGGCGCCATCAACCGCGACGACCGCTGGTGGCAGATCAACACCGGTGTCCTGCGGCTCAGCGGCGACCCGTGGAAGGAACCCTTCCACGCCGCGTACCGCTCGGCGTCCGGCGAGATCGAGGGCCTGGTCTCCTACGAGTCCGACGACCACTGGGACGACTCCAACCAGCCGCAGAACACCGCGACGGTGAACTGGCTGATCGCGGTGACGCCGGCGGCGGAACGCGCCCTGTGGCGGTTCCTCTGCTCGGTCGACTGGATCGCCCGGGTCAAGACGGGCGGGCGCGCCCCCGACGACCTGGTGCCGCAGTTCCTGCCGGACCCGCGGGCCGCGCGCATCACGACCCAGTCGGACTGGCTGTGGGTACGCATCCTGGACGTCGTACGGGCCCTGGAGGCACGGACGTACGGCGCTGCCGGGACGCTCGTCCTGGAGGTGACGGACGAGAGCGGGCCGGCGGGTGGCCGCTACCGGCTGCAAGCCGCCGCGGACGGGACCGCGACCTGCGCCCCGACCACCGAGGACGCCCAACTCGCCGTCCCGGTGGCCGACCTGGCCACCCTCTGGCTCGGCGACGACTCCGCGGAGCGGCTCGTGGCGCTCGGCCGGGTCCGGGAACGGCAAGAGGGCGCCGCCTCCGTCGCCGACGCCCTGCTGCGGACGTCCAGGCGACCGTGGTGCCCGGACATCTTCTGAACTACCGCTGTCGGTCCGTCGGTTCTCCCTCCGTGCGGGTGCCGGGCTGTGTCCCGTGGGCTCTGTTCTCCGAGCTCGTAAGCTCTTGATCTCTTGATCCGTAGCGATTCAGTTGTGGTTGTTTTTCTGGTCGTGCGGTGGAGCTGTCGTGCGGTGGTGCGGACCGACCGGGCTCCCGGCTCCCCTCCGGAGGAGAGACCGGTCGGCCGGGCTGGCGGACGGCAGGCGTCCGGTCAGCCGGACTGGGCGAGCAGCATCACGAGGATCACCGCTCCGATTCCGCTGATCATGGTGTTCTTGGCTTTGAGGCCGACGGACAGCGCGACGAACGCGATGATGCCCATCGGTCCGTACCTCCACTGGATGAGCTGTTCGAATCCGATGGCGAGGGCGGCGACGGCGAGGGCGATGAGCGGCATGACGGTCCCTCCTTCGGGACGGGGAGGCGAACCCCGTTGAGGACCGTCCGCCTCGTCACCCGATCCGCGGGCGATGCTCAGGCGGCCAACCCCCGGGAAGCTTGACCATGTTGTGCAAGTTGGCGACCAACTCACTCCTAGTTATCTCCATGTTGGGACGACTCATAACCACCTATCCGGCAACTGCCCAAAGATGGCGGGAAGTTGTAGTGTTTGGTCGTGGAGCCGGAACATGCATCCGTCAACGGGCGGAAGAGGTCGCCACGGTCGCCCAGGTCTCACCGCGAGGTGGCCGAGGAGCTGCGCAGCCGGATCAGGTCCGGTCAGCTGCGGGCCGGTGAGCGCATGCCCACCCAGGCCAGGCTGGCCGACGAGTTCGGCGTCGAGCGCGGCGCGGTGCGCCAGGCGCTGCGCATCCTGCAGTCGGAGCATCTGCTCGTCAATGTGTCCAAGGGGAGTCCGGCGACCGTCGCGGAACCTCCCGAGAGGGCCCTGACCGGCCCGGAAGCCGTGCCGCAGCCGACCACGGTGGCGCTCGGCGCGCGCGTGACGGCCGCGTTCGCCGCTCCTCACGTGGAGATCGACGCGCTGTGTCTCACGTCGATATCGCTGACCCTCGCCATGGGCGAGCCCCTGCGTCAGATTCACGCCGGACGGCTGAAACCGGCCAGGGTGGACGTCCGGGTGCTGCTTCCGAGCAGTGACATCGACCTCGCCTTCCCGGCACCCGTCGACGCCCGCTCCGACAGCCGGCTCCAGCGCAACTGGCTCGCCAACCGCAACGCGCAGGGGCAGGTGCTGCGGCACAACCTGCTGGCCCTGAGGTCCACGCACGGCATCGACGTCGAGGTCACCTTCCGGGCGCTGCCGTTCACCCCGCCGGTGAAGCTGTACCTGCTCAACGGCACCGAGGCCCTCTTCGCGTACTACACGCTCGCCCGGCGTGAGGAGGAGATCGACCATGAGCAGCTGCAGATGTACGACGTCCAGGGCACCCGCTCCACGCTCTTCCCCTTCGCGCAGGGGGCGGGGCTGCGGGACACGACGTTCGTGGAGCAGTCCCACCTGTGGTTCAACGCACTGTGGGAGACCATCAGCTCGGAGCTGGTGCTCTCGGGCTGAGGCCTCCCGGATGCGGTGGCGCGCAGCTCACAGGGCCGGCCCCGAGACCATCAGGGCGAGCACGACCGCCCCGATGGAGCTGCACGTGGGGCTCTTGGCCTTGATCCCGATGGTGAGCAGCAGCAGTCCGACGATGCCGGACGGGCCGTACTGCCACTGGACGAGCTGCTCGAAGCCGACGACGAAGACGGCGGCGAGGAGGGCGATGACGGGCATGGTGGTTCCTCCTGCGGTGCTGGGAGGGCCGGCAGGGGGACCGGCCACGATGGGGAGGCAAAACTTCCGCCAACTTGGCCATGTTGGTTACCAACTATGGTTAAGTTGTCCCCACTTGGCGACTAGTCATAAACAACTTTCAAGCAACTGCCCGTAGATGGACGGTAGTTGTAGCGTTTGGTCGTGACTCAGGAGAACGTGGCCGTGAACGACAGCAGAAAGCTCTCGCCGCAGCAGATCGCCGACACCCTCCGGGAGCGCATACGGGCCGGTGAGCTCAAGGCGGGTGACCGCCTGCCCACCCAGGCCGAGCTGGCCGACGAGTTCGGTGTGGAACGCGGAACCGTCCGCCAGGCCCTCGGCATGCTCCAGACGGACGGCCTCCTCAGCAACGTCAGCAAGGGCAGCCCGCCGCGCATCGCCGACGTCGCTCCCACCCGCGACGGGCCGCAGCCGACGATGGTGGGGCTCGCCCCCCGGCTCACCGAGGCGTTCTCCGTGCCTCACGTGCGCATCGACGCGGCCTGTCTCACGGCGGAGACCCTGATGATGGCGATCAGCGAGCCCGTCCGGCAGATCCACGACGGCAGGCTCCGGCCGCAGTCCATCGACGTCCGTATCCTGCTGCCCTCCCGGGACATCACGCTGGCGTTCCCGGTGCCGGTCCCCGGGCAGGGCGAGGACGACGACGCCGTCCACAAGCGGTGGCTGGGCCAGCGCAACGCGCAGGGGCAGGTGCTGCGGCACAACCTCCAGTCCCTGCGCTCCTCGCACGGCATCGACGTCCGCGTGACCTTCCGCGCGCTGCCCTTCACCCCGCCGGTGAAGCTGTACCTGCTCAACGGGTCCGAGGCGCTGATGGCGTACTACATGATCGCCAGGCGCGAGGAGACCGTGGAGAGCGAGGTCCTGGACATGTACGACACCATCGGCGCCACCTCCCTCCTCTTCTCCTTCGAGAAGCAGGCCGGCCGGCGGGACGCCGCGTTCGTGGAGGAATCGCAGAAGTGGTTCGACGCCCTCTGGGAAACCATCACCACGGACCTGAAACTCTCCTAGTGACTTCTGAAACGGCCCAGGCCGAAGCGACGGCGACACGGACGGCGAAACTCAGGGACGCGATCACCCGCGCCCGCTTCGTGCTCTTCGACTTCGACGGGCCCGTCTGCCGGCTGTTCGCGGGTCATTCGGCGGAGCGGGTGGCCCAGGATCTGGTCGAATGGCTCGAACGGCAGGGGATGCGCGGGCTGCTGACCGCGGAGGAGCGGGTGCACCCCGACCCGATGGTGGTGCTCCACGCGGTCAACCGGCGGCGCCCGCACAGCGATCTGGTGGCCGAGCTGGAGGCGCGGTTCACCCAGCAGGAGCTGAAGGCGGTGGTCTCCGCCTGGCCCACCGCGTACGCCGACCCGGTGATCAGGACCTGGAGCGCGGTGGGCGCCCGTCTCGCGATCACCACCAACAACTCGCCCCAGACCGCCGCGCGTTACCTGGCCGGCCGCGGCCTGACCGAGTGCTTCACCCCCAACATCTACGGTCGCACCCATGACCTGCACCACCTCAAGCCGGACCCGCACTGCCTCCACCGTGCGCTGAACGCCCTGGGCGCGGCTCCCTCCACGGCGCTCATGATCGGCGACGCCCCGTCCGACCTGTACGCGGCCCAGCGCGCCGGAGTCCCCTTCCTCGGCTACGCGCGCAACGAGCGCAAGGAGAAACTGCTGCGCGACGCGGGAGCCGAGGACGTGGTGTCCTCGCTGGAGACCGTTCTGCGGATTCTGCGCGGTCAGCTCTGAGATATGGGTGCGATACGTGCGTGTCATCGGGTACTCGTCAGGGGCCGTGCCGCCCGGACCGCGGCTCGGCAGCCGGTGCGTGGCCAACCCGACCGTGTGAACCTCGCAGGGCGCCGGCCGGCGCCGGCTGCAGGAGTCATGCCTGTTCAGTGCCCGCTTCCGGGTGAAGGGGAGGCCATCCGTTCAGGAAAAGGGGTGAGGTGATCAGAAGAAACCTTCTGGCACCATGCGCACTCGTGGGGGAGTACCGTGCTCCCCTCTTTCCTCATTGGTTGCGGTCTCACGTGAGAGAACGGTCAATGTCAGCCCAATCGGCTTCCCCGGCGTTGCTGCGAGCCGTCGCGGTGAGCGGCGACGCGGCCGCGGTCGAGGGGCCGCTGCACGGCTACCACCACGAGACGTATGTCTTCCCCCTGCCGGGTGTGACCGGGCCGGCCGGGCAGGTCCGCTGGAAGTGCCGGGAGCCGCGCCCCGATCTGCTGTGGTTCGACCGGCGGTGCTTCGCCTCGGAGGAGCAGCTCCTCCGGTCCCTCGAAGGGCGGATCGACGGCATCCCCGAGCTGATCGAAGCGGGTTCCACCCGCCTCCAGCGGTTCGTCGAAGGTCACACGCTGGGCCGGTCGTACGGGTCCGGCACCGAGGTCCCCGAGCAACTCGTCAGCCAAGTCATCAACCTGTTCCGGCAGTTGGCAGCCGTCCGGCCCGGCTCCCTGACCGCCGAGCGCACCTGCGACCCCGCGGACCGCGCGGCCGAGGGGGACAGCTCGGGCTTCCTGGAACGGCTGCTCCTGTTCACGGAGAAGCGGGTGTACCGGCAGAACCTGCCCCGCTTCGCGGGCCTCTTCGGCGACCTCGGGCTGGACGACGGCTCCTTCAAGAAGCTCCGCAGGCGGGTGTCGGGCCTGACCGAGCGCCCCTTCTGCCTGCTGCACGCCGATCTCCACCGCGAGAACTTCGTCGTCGACCCCGAGAACCGGCTCTGGACGATCGACTGGGAGCTGGCGATGTTCGGCGACCCCCTGTACGACCTGGCCACGCACGTCTACCTGATGCGCTACCCGGCGGACCAGGAGCGGCACGTGGTGCGGCGGTGGCGCGAGGCCGTCGACGCCGTCGCGCCCGGCAGTTCGGCCGGGTACGCGGACGATCTGCCGAAACTGCTCGCCTACAAGCGCGCCCAGTCCGTGTTCACCGACGTCATCCGGACGGCCCTGACGCTGGACCCCGGACCGGTGACCGACCGGGAGCCGCTCGACCGCGCGGGCCGCAGGATCGAGAAGGTGCTGATCGCCGCGGAGGTAACGCTGGAGATCGACAGGATGCCGGGCACGGCAGACATTGCCCTCGCGCTTGAGAAGTGGTGCAGGAACGCCTGAATCGGCGTGGGGAAGCGCACCCGCCCCCTCACACCCCCAGCACCACCTTCCCCACCACCCCCCGTCCCTCCACCGCCGCGTGGGCCTCGGCGGCGCGGTCCAGGGGGAACACCTCGCCGATCACCGGGCGCAGTCGGCCCGCTGCCGCCTCTGTCAGGGTGGCCCCGCTGTGGCGGCGCAGGTCGGCGGGGGCGAACTGGACGTCGGTGATGCCGAAGAGGGTGATGGCGCGGCGGCGGGCCTCGGCCGGGTCGACGGGGGAGAAGCCGCCCGAGGGTGCCCCGTGGGCGGAGAAGCGGCCGCCGTCCGCCGTCAACGCGAACGCGGCCAGGCCGAGTTCGCCGCCCACTCCGTCGAGGACGAGGTCCGCGGCCTCCGGCCGGCCGCCGGCGCCTCCGCCGAGGGCCGTGCGCGCGGTGTCCGTCCAGTCCGCACGCGTCACGTCGACGACCGCGTCGGCGCCCAACTCCCGTACCAGCGCGAGCTTCTCGGCTCCCCGGGCCGCTCCGACCACCCGTGCACCGTGGGCATGCGCCAGTTGGACGAGCAGGGTGCCCATGCCTCCGGAGGCGCCGAGGATCAGGACGCGGTCCGTGGCGCCGAGGCCGGTCAGTTCGAGCAGGCCGGCGGCCGTGACGCCGTCGTGGACGAGGGCGGCGGCGGACGAGAGGTCCAGGGCGTCCGGCACGACGGTCAGTGCCGTGACCGGTGCCACGGCCCGTTCGGCGTAGCTGCCCTGCACGAACGCCGTCACCCGGCGGCCGAGCCACTCGGCCGGGACCTCGGGGCCGAGCGCGCTCACCGTCCCGGAGACCCCGCCGCCCGGTACGTACGGAGGCGCCACCTCGAAGAACTCGCCGCCCCAGCCGGCCCGGATCTGGGTCTCCACGAAGATCGTGTCGGAGTACGCCACATCGATGAGGACCTCACCGGCCCCCGGCACCGGATCCGGGACCTCGACCGTGACGAGTACGTCGGGACCGCCGAACTCCTTCACCTGTACTGCTCGCATCAGTCGCTCCTCGGCGTGATCGCGGACGTCGGTGAGGGGTGCCCCTCGCGATCAGTCTTCGACCTCAAGCCCGGTTGAGGTCAAGCGCCCGGATCGCGGGGTGCGTGCGGGCCTGCGGCGCTGCGTACGCTCGGGGCCATGAGCGACACCGGACTGCGTGAACGCAAGAAGCAGCGCATGTACCAGGAGGTCTCCGAGACCGCGATCGGCCTCTTCCTGGAGAAGGGGTTCGACGCCGTGTCCGTCGCCGAGGTCGCGGCCGCCGCCGAGATCTCCAAGCCGACGCTCTTCCGGTACTTCCCCACCAAGGAGGACCTCGTCCTGCACCGTTTCGCCGACCACGAGACGGAGGCGGCGCGGGTGGTCGAGGAGGGCCGGGCGGACGGGCGGTCCGCGATCGACGCCCTGCGCGAGCACTTCCTGGACGGGCTGCGCGGCGAGGACCCCGTCACCGGGCTCAACGCGCACCCCGCGGTGCTCGCCTTCCACCGGCTGCTCTACGGGACACCCGCGCTGGTGGCGCGCCTGGGCGGGTACCTGGAGCGCTCGGAGGCCGCGCTCGCCGCCGTGCTCGCCGAGCCCTTGGGCGACGGGCTCGAAGCGCGGCTCGCCGCCGGGCAGATCACCGCCGTACGCCGGATTCTCGCTCTGGAGAACTGGCGGCGGATCGCGGACGGTGAGCCGGTGGACGCGGTGCGCCCGGAGGCCGTGACCGCCGCCGAGCGGAGTTTCGGACGGCTGGCGGCGGCCCTTCCGGAACTCGCCTGAGGGCGCGGAGCGGCCCACCCGGCATGCCTCGGTAAAAAATATTACTCGGTTACGTTATTCGGCTACGCTGGATGGAATGACGCCACCCGACCCCGCCCCCGGGCGCGCCCACGCCACCCCGCTCACCCGCTCCCTCGACCGTGAGCGCGCCTTCCACGACACCTGTCGCGCCGCCCTCGCCGCGATGGTCGACGGAGCCGAGGAACAGGTCGTCACCGGCGAGGACGTCTCCGCCTCCGGCGCCGACGCGGAGGTGTTGGGGTACGTGCTGCGCAGCCAGGCGAAGGCGTTGCGCGAACTGCCCCAGGGCCCGCTGTTCTTCGGCCGGCTGGACTTCGAGGACGCGGGCGCCGCGGCCGGCGACCACGCCGGGCAGAGCTACCACATCGGGCGGCTGCGGATCAGCGAACGCCCCGCCACCCCGCCCCTCGTCGTCGACTGGCGCGCCCCCGTCTCACGGGCCTTCTACCAGGCGAGCACCCGCGAGCCACAGGGCGTCGCCGTCCGCCGCCGCTTCGGCTGGGCCCCGGGCAGCCGCGGCGACTCCGCCGACCTCACCGGCCTGGAGGACGAGCCCATCGGAGCAGGGCGGCCGGCCGACCCCGGGGGCGGCGCCGACGAGGGCGTGCTCGGCGGCAGCCGCATCCTCGCCGGGGAGATCGAGCGCCCCCGTGTCGGCCCCATGCGGGACATCGCCGCCACCATCCAGCCCGAACAGGACGAGCTGGTACGGGGTGATCTCACGTCCTCCGTCTGTGTGCAGGGCGCCCCGGGCACCGGCAAGACGGCCGTCGGCCTGCACCGGGCCGCGTACCTCCTCTACACGCATCCCCAGCGCATCCGCCGTGGTGGGCTGCTGATCCTCGGCCCCAACCGCACGTTCTTGTCGTACATCGCGGAGGTGCTGCCCGCCCTCGGCGAAACCGGCGTGAGGCAGTCGACGATCGGGGAGGAGATCGCGGACCGGCCCGTGACCGGCGAGGACGAGCCATACACCGCGGTCGTCAAGCACGACGCCCGGATGGCCGAGGTGCTGCGCCGGGCGCTGTACGGCCACGTCGGCGTGCCGGCCGACTCCCTCGCCGTGCCGGACGGTACCTACCGCTGGCGGGTCCCGGTCGGGGTGCTGCGGCGCATCGTGGACGGCGTACGCGCGGAGGAACCTCCGTACGCCGTCGGGCGGGAGCGGGTGCGCACCCGGGTCGTGCACCATGTGCGGGCCCAGGCCGAACTGCGGGCCGGGCCGCAGTCGAGCGCCTGGGCGCAGCGGATCTCGCGGGCCCGGCCCGTCAGTGCGTACGTCGACGCGGTGTGGCCCCGGGTGCGCCCCGAGGAACTGCTCGCCCGGCTGCTCACCGACGCGGACGCGCTGGAGCGGGCCGCCGACGGTGTCCTCGACACCGAGGAACGGAAGGCCCTGCTGTGGGTGAGGCCGCCGCGCTCGTGGAAGTCCGCGCGGTGGTCCGCCGCCGACCTCGTCCTCCTCGACGAGATCGCCGGGCTCGTCGAACACCCCGAGGGCTACGGCCATTTGGTCGTCGACGAGGCGCAGGACCTGTCTCCGATGGAGTGCCGGGCGATCGCCCGGCGGGCCTCCTTCGGATCGCTGACCGTGCTCGGGGACCTCGCGCAGGGCACCACCCCCTGGGCGGCGCGGGACTGGGGCGAACTCCTCGGCCACCTCGGCAAACCGGATGCCGTCGTCGTCCCGCTGACGGTCGGCTTCCGCGTCCCCGAGGCCGTCGTCCGTCTCGCCAACCAGGTGCTGGAACAACTCGATGTGGGCGTACCGCCCGCCCGATCCCTGCGCAGGGAAGGGGAGTTGACGATCCGGCCGGTCCAGGACCCGCTGGCCGGGACCGTCGAGGCGGTGCGCGGCGCGCTCGCGCACGAGGGGTCCATCGGTGTGATCGCCGCCGACCCGGACGTCGCCGGTGTGCGGGAGGCGCTCGGCGCCGCGGGGATCGTCGCGGCCGGTCCCGACGAACCCGGCGCCCGGATCGCGGTGGTGCCCGCGAGCCTCACCAAGGGACTGGAGTACGACCACGTCGTGGCCGTGGAACCGGCCGCGATCGCCGAGGCGGAGGAGCGCGGACTGCACCGGCTCTACGTCGTACTGACCCGCGCGGTCTCGCGGCTCGACGTCGTGCACACCCGTCCGCTGCCCTGGTGACACCGACGACGCCGGCCCCGGCGCCGTCCGCCGTGGCGCTCCGGCCCTCTCACCAGGGCAGCGGACGTCCGTCGCGGAAGAAGCCGCCGGTGGGGCCGTCGTCGGGGAGGGTGGCCGCCCAGAGGACGCTCGCGGCGCCCTCCCCGACGGGGCGGCCGCCCTCCCCGCCCATGTCGGTGGCGACCCAGCCCGGGCAGACCGCGTTCACGAGGATCCCGTCGGAACGCAGTTCGGCCGCGAACATCCTGGTCAGGGCGTTCAGCGCCACCTTCGACGCCGAGTAGGCCGGGGTCCCGCCGCCCATGCTGGTGAGGGACGCCGCCTCGCTGGAGACGTTCACGACGCGCGGGTGCGCGCTCGCGCGCAACTGCGGGAGCAGCGCCCGCGTCAGCCGCCAGGGCCCGTACAGATTGGTCTCGGCCGCCTCGCGCACGACGTCCAGGTCGGCGTTCGTCGCGCGCTGCCAGGTGTCGTACGTGATCGCCGCGTTGTTGATCAGCACGTCGAGGGCGCCGATGTCCCGGGCCGCCGCCGTGACGTCCTCGTCGGAGGTGACGTCGAGGCGGAGCGGGCGGACGTCCCGTCCGCGGATGGCCGCGGCGGCGTCGGCGGCGGCCTTGGCGGACCGGGCCGTCAGGTAGACGGTGTGGCCCTCGGCGCTCAATCGGCGGGCGACCTCCCGGCCGATTCCGCGGTTCGCTCCGGTGACGAGCGCGATCACGAGGGCGCTCCGGCGCTGTCCAGGAGTGGGATCAACTGCTCTTCCTCATAGGTCAGATGGGCTTCGAGTTCGCCGGTGAGGCGGTCCACCTCGGAGCGTACGCGGGCCGGGTCCGTCTGCCCGGGAGCGACGGCGCCGCGCAGTTCCTCCAGCAGTTCGGCGATCCGCGCGTGTTCGCGGCGCAGCCGCTCCAGGAGGGGCGCGGTCCCCGGCCCGCGGCGGGCGAGGAGGGGGAAGATGCCGAGGTCCTCGCCGGTGTGGTGGTTGTGCAGGCCCTGGCAGAGGGTCAGGCAGTTGACGCGGAGCTGGGCGCCGAGGGTCGCCGTGCCCTGGTCCGCCACCTCCCGCCGGATCAGCGCGAGTTCATGCCGGAAGGCATCGTGGACGGCCTTCAGGTACGCGCCCAGGGAACGGCCGCCGAGGTCGGGAGGCCCCTCTTCGGGGAGCGCGCGCAGGGCGACGACAGGGATGACCCGGTCCGTCTTCGCCTGGTAGTCCGCCCAGCCCGGATCGGCCTGCACCGCGCGGGCGAAGACCCGGTCCCGCTCGTCGCGTCCGAGGACGGTGGCCCGCGCCTCGTAGGTGAACACCCCGTCCTCGACGGTCGCCCGCGGGTTCGCGAGGAGATTGCGGAACCAGTCCGGGTCACGGGGCGCACCCCCGGCCGACCCGATGACGAGTACCCGCTCGCCGCCGTCGGGGTAGTAGCCGAGGGGAGTCGTGTGGGGGGTCCCGGTCCGTGCCCCGAGGGTCGTCAGCAGAATCAGCCGAGCCCCCTCGAAAGGACCGCCGACGCGCCCGTCTCGGGCCCGGAATTCATCGATGACCTGCTGATTGAAAGGGTTGGGCATTCTCGGCTTTCTTTTTGGTCTCGGGCATGGCGAATTACCGCGGACGGAATGGGTTCCGGCCGTCCGCGGTGGCGACGGTGAGAAGGGCCCGCGTCCGGGATCACGCAGGCGCGCGAGGGGCACACGGGGCACGCGTACGCGCTTGTGGACCGGCGCGGCATCGCCTAAGGCGGCGGGCAGCCCTGTCGGGCACGGCGTCGTACGAGATCAGAGGCTCGGCACGGCGCGCGCCTCACACGGGGGCGCGGCACAAGCCACTGGTGAAGGGGAAATGCGGGAGGCGGGCCTCTGGCCCGCGCCGGCCTCACTCGGAGGCCGGGCACCCGACTCGCTCACGGCACAAGGCCGACCCGGCAGTCATGGGCGCAACCGTATTGCCTCCGCGCGCGAAAAGGCAATACCCGTTTCCGGTCCCCTTTTCCGGCGGGGTGTTCGATCCGTCGGAAAAGGGGAGAGCGGCGGTGCGGTGGACGTACGGGGAATTCAGGCGTCGAGCGCGGCGACCTCGACGCGGCGGAGGTCGTCCGGTTCCGCGACGACCCTGATCTCGGTGATGAGGCCGTCCTCCGCGATGGCGAAACCGAGGACCAGGCCGAGCCGGCCGAAGGGAGCCATGACGAGCCCGACCGTGCCGTCGAGGAGGGCGGGGCCGGTGAAGCGGGCCCGGCCCGTGGCGGCCATCGCGCCCTTCGCGACCGTGGCCGCCCCGCTGACGAGGACCGGTTCGGGGGTCGGGACGACGGAGCGGTCGGCGTGCAGGACGACATCGGGGTGCAGCAGGGCGACCAGCGCCTCGAAGTCGCCGCCGCGGGTGGCGGCCAGGAACGCCTCGACGACACCGCGCCGCCGGACCAGCTCGGCCTTCGGCAGCGGTGAAGCGCCCTTCACCCGGCGGCGGGCCCGGCTCGCGAGCTGCCGTACGGCGGCGGGCGAACGGTCGAGCAGCGGGGCGATCTCGTCGAACGGCACGGAGAACAGGTCGTGCAGCACGAACGCGAGCCGTTCGGGCGGGGCGAGGGTGTCGAGGACGACCAGCAGAGCCACCCCGACGGAGTCGGCCAGCACCGCCTCCTCCTCGGGGTCGGCGCCGCTCCCGGCGACGGCGGGCCGGTCGGCGACCCGTACGTCGAAGGGCTCCTCGTGGCGGCGCTCCCGCGCGCGCAGCATGTTGAGGCACACCCGCGCCACGATCGTCGTCAGCCAGCCGGCGAGGTTCTCCACGGCGCCGGTGTCGGCGCGGGAGGCCCGCAGCCACGCCTCCTGGACGGCGTCGTCCGCCTCGCTCAGGGAGCCCAGCATCCGGTGGGCGACCGCCCGCAGACGCGGCCGCTGCTCCTCGAAAAGCTCGGCCGACCACGCGATCTCGCTCACCGTGTCACATTCCCTTCGTCCCGGGTGTCAGGGCAATGGAACACCGGAACCCGCCGACGGGGCCCGGGTTTTCGGACCCCGGCCCCGCACACCCTGGGAGCAGCCATGACCACCGACCCGGCGAACCCGAC
The DNA here is from genome assembly GCF_040607345.1 of Streptomyces sp. NPDC005302. Classification (NCBI taxonomy): domain Bacteria; kingdom Bacillati; phylum Actinomycetota; class Actinomycetes; order Kitasatosporales; family Streptomycetaceae; genus Streptomyces; species Streptomyces sp. NPDC005302. The sequence goes on along the minus strand of NZ_JBEXGN010000002.1, from coordinate 482,774 downwards.
CGGCCTGCCCACCCCGGCCGCCGCCTCCGACAAGGCCCCCACCACCCCGTCCACGATCCTCGTCACCGGCGGCACCGGCACCCTGGGGAGTCTGGTCGTCCCCCTCCTGCGCGAGGCCGGACACCAGGTGCGCGTGCTGAGCCGGCACCGCCGCGAACCCGTCGACGGCGTCACGTACGTGGCCGTCGACCTCCTCAAGACCGAGACCGAGGCCGAGGGTGAGGGCGAGGGCGACGGCATCGAGGCCGCGTTGGACGGCGTCGGCACCGTCCTGCACCTCGCGGGCGGGCCCAAGGGCGACGACCTCGCGACCCGCAACCTGGTCCGCGCCGCGCAGGCCGCGGCCGTACGGCACGTCGTGTACATCTCCGTCATCGGCGCCGACCGCGTTCCGCTCGCCTGGCTCCGGTCCAAGCGGGAGGCCGAGCGCGCGGTCGCCGGGTCGGGGCTGCCGTGGACGACGCTGCGGGCGGCCCAGTTCAACGACCTGACCCTGAAAATGGTCGCCGGGATGGCCAGACTGCCGGTGTTCCCGGCGCCGGGCGGGCTGCGGCTCCAGCCGGTCGACGTCCGCGACGTGGCGGCCCGCATCACGGAACTCACCCTCGGCAGCCCGTCCGGCCTGGTTCCCGACCTCGCGGGGCCGAGGGTCTACGCGCTCGCCGAACTCGCCGACGGCTACGCCCTGGCCCGCGGCAGGCGCCGCCGCCCGCTGCTGCCGGTCCGTATCCCGGGCAAGGCGGGACGCGCCTACCGTGCGGGCGACAACCTCTCACTCACGGGCGCCGAAACCGGCGGGCGCACCTGGGAGGACTTCCTGGCCGAGCGGCTGGGCTAGCGGAGCGGGTGCGCGCGGGCGTGCACCCCGGCGGCGCGGCGGCGGGGGCTCGCCGCCCGCGGCCGGAAAACTCGCTGGACAGCGGCCCCCGGCTCCTTATGATCACCGCATGATCGACGGCAGACTGGTACGGCTGCGGGCGCTGAGCGCCGAGGACCTCGACGCTCACTTCCGGTGGCGCAACGACCCGGAGGTCGTGCACTGGGCCACCGGCGACAACCCCTACTTCGGACCCGTCAGCCGGGAGGCCATGGCCACCTTCCACGAGGCCCGGCTGCGCGACAACCCGAGCAGCGAGCTGACGTTCACCGTGGAGGACCTGGCCGACGGCCGGGCGATCGGCATGGCCGACTACCGCGACCTGGACCCGTTCGCCGGCCGGGCGACGGTGGGCATCACGATCGGGGAGCGCGACCGCTGGGGCGGCGGCTACGGCTCCGAGGCGCTGAGCCTCCTGGTGGGCCACCTCTTCGGGGCCTGCCGTCTGCACCGCGTCGAGCTGGACACCTGGAGCGGCAACGAACGCGCCATGCGCGCCTTCCGCCGGGTCGGCTTCGTCGAGGAGGGGCGCCGCCGGTCCAGCGTCCGGGTGGGGGACGCCTGGTACGACAGCGTCGAGTTCGGCCTCCTGCGCGAGGAGTGGGCCGCCGGCCGCTGAGCATCCCGTACGGCCGCCGCGTCCGCCCCGGCGAGCGGTACCGCCGTACAGAGCGCCGCACATTGCACCGTGCACATTGCACGCCTTTCCACGGGTATCCACACCCTCCCCGCCCCCGGCATGTCACACCTGCCGGGGGCTGTCTCGTCCCAGAGACGAGAGCCGGTCGGGGAAATCAGGAAGGTGATGGTCATGCGGGTGTTCGTGGCGGGCGGTACCGGGGTCCTGGGGCAACGGCTGGTGCCGCAGCTCGTGGCCAGCGGCCACCAGGTGACGGCTACGACGACGAGCACGGCCAAACTGGGTCTGCTGCGGCGACTCGGCGCGGACGGCGTCGTGATGGACGGGCTGGACGCGGTGTCGGTGGGCGAGGCGGTGGCGGGCGCCCGGCCCGACACGATCGTCCACCAGATGACCGCGATCTCCGTGGCCCACGCGGGCAAGCCCGACATCAAGCATCCGGACCGGTGGTTCGCCACCACCAACCGGCTGCGCACCGAGGGGACGGACCATCTGCTGGCCGCGGCCGAGGCGGCCGGTGTCTCCCACGTCGTCGCCCAGGGGTACGCGAGCTGGAACGGCATCCGCGAGGGCGGCTGGGTGAAGACGGAGGACGACCCGCTGGACCTCATGGAGGGGACGGCGGCCCACGGCGGCATGCTCGCGATGCGCCACGTCGAGGACGTCGTCCTCAAGGCCGGCGGAGCGGTCCTGCGCTACGGCGCGTTCTACGGGCCCGGCGCCACCGACGACCAGGTCGAGCTGGTGCGCAGGCGGCAGTTCCCGCTGGTCGGGAGAGGAACCGGGCACAGTTCCTGGGTGCACCTCGACGACGCGGCGAGCGCCACCGTCCTCGCGGTGGAGCAGCGCGTGACGGGCGTGTTCAACATCGTCGACGACGAACCCGCCCCGGCCTCCGCGTGGCTGCCGCACCTGGCCGCGTGCGCCGGGGCGAAACGGCCGATGCGGATCCCCGTGTGGCTGGCGCGCGTGCTCGCCGGGGACCAGGCCGTCGTGATGATGACCGAGGGCCGCGGCTTCTCCAACGCCAAGGCCAGACGCGAGCTCGGCTGGCAGCCCGGCCATCCCTCGTGGCGGACCGGGTTCGAGGAAGCGCTGACGTGACCCGCACCGAGGAGTTCGAGGAACTCAGGCCGCTGCTCTTCGCGATCGCCTACCGGATCCTCGGCAGCGTGACCGAGGCCGAGGACGCGGTCCAGGAGACCTGGCTGCGCTGGGCGGCCTCCACGACACAGCCCCGGTCGGCCCGGGCCTACCTCGCCGCCGTGGTCACCCGGATCTCGATCGACGTCCTGCGCTCGGCCCGGGTCAAGCGCGAGGAGTACGTCGGACCCTGGTTCCCGGAGCCGCTCCTGGACGACCCGTACGAGGATCCGGAGCGGTCGGCGGAGCTGGCCGACTCGCTGTCGATGGCCGCGCTGCTCCTGCTGGAGCGGCTGAGCCCTCTGGAGCGCGCCGTCTTCGTGCTGCGCGAGGTCTTCGGGTTCGGGTTCGCCGACATCGCCACCGCCGTGGGGCGCTCGGACACGGCCTGCCGTCAGCTCGCGGTACGGGCGCGCCGCCACATGGAAGCGGGCCGGCCCCGCTTCGAGGTCGACCGCAGGGCACGCGACGAACTCGCCGGCCGCTTCTTCGACGCGTTCCGTGAGGGCGACGTCGACGCGTTGCGGGAACTGCTCGCCGGGGACGCGCAGTTGGTCGGCGACGGAGGCGGCAAGGCACCGCAACTGGTGGGCGGCGTCAGCGGCGCCGAAAACGTGGCCCGGCTCCTGGCCGCGTTCGCCCCGGGGTTCGACCGGGTCGGGGTCACGCTGCGGCAGCACGAGGTGAACGGCCTGCCGGGTGCGGTCCTGCGCGACCGGGACGGCAGGACCGTCGGCATCTGGTCGTTGGAGACCCTCGACGGGCGCATCGTGACGATCCGCTCGATCATGAACCCCGACAAGCTCACCCACGTGGGCCCAGTGGCAGACGCCTGGGCCCTCGCCGCAGAGGCGGGGGGAGACGAGGGGTGGCCGCCGCGGGGGTGAGGGGTGGAGGGGGTGGGCCGTTCGTCCCTGCTCGCGCGGCCACAGGGGACCGGCTGCGGGGCGGCCCTCAGGTGAACCCTGGCCTTGACCGTCAGTGGTTCATCTTGGGTGAGACGCGGTGCGGCGCGGTGTCTCACTCAATCCGAGGTCTGCGAGCCCTGCGCTGCCTCGCGCAGGGCGGCGAACTCGTCGAGGAGTTCGAACAGGAACTTGATCGCCTGCTGTTCGTCCTCAGGCGGAAGGCTCCGGAAGTCGTCCCAGCCGTTCGGGAGGGCGATATGGAGAACCTGGCCGGGCCATGCGTGGTTGCAGTCGCGTCCGCGACGGGCGACGAGCCAGTCGTGCCAGCCGATGAGCCCAGGCCCACCGTGCCGGAGAGCATGCTGGTCATAACCGGTCAGGAACGCGGTCAGCGTGGAGAAGGACGCCCTGCCGACGAACATGCCGGGACGTTCGCCGACGTTGGCGAAGTACTCGCGCTCAGTCATCTCCGAGAGGGGCTTCATGCGTCCGCACCCTCCACCCCTCGAACCAGTTTGTCGACCTGTGCTGTCAGGGGTGCCTGGCACAGTGCCTTTGTGGACGTTGATTCCTAGGCCGAGGCTTTGGGGGTGTCGACAGACAGGCGATGCCACGCGTGGCCGCAACCGTCGGAGCAGAAGCGCTCTCGTCGGCGTTCGTCGGCGACGGCCAGCACCGCGATCAGTAGCCGGAATGACTTGAGGCGCTCGTCGTCCGGGGTGAGACTGATGATCTTTCCGAGTTGCTGGTCGATCCGCCCTCGTGCGATCAGAACCGCCGGTGTGTGCGTGGCGCGAAGTCCGGCACGTCGGATACTTTCCTGGCCGTCCTCGGTGGTGGCGCGGGCCTGAACGCAGAATTGCGACAGGAGGCGCAGGGTGTTGGACTGCTCTTCAGCGGAGAGGCTCTCGAACCACTCGATGCCCTGTGACATCGGCCGAAGCTCCTGAGCGAGTTCGTTCAGAATGATGTGCGGATCAGTCATTCGCGCGCCCTCGTTGCGCTCAGATCGCCGTTGTCCGTGGTGTTGCGATGTGGAATGCCCCGAACCCGCCCTCACCGCTTCGGATCTGCACGTGGTGATGTGCTGTGCGATGTGCACCTTTACCTGTACGCCATGCTGAGCTGCGCTGTTGATGGGGAGTCGAACCCCGCGTTGCTCTTCACGCGCCACAAGTGGGCCGGAAACCGCCGGCCCTCGGTGTGTGCACGCCTCCGAAGCAGCTACCTGCTCCACATCGTCTCCGCCTGCTGGACTACTCAGTCCAGCAGGTCTACCTCCCAGTTCATGCGCTGGATCCGCACATCGACCTCGCGGATCTCCCGCGCGAGCACGTCTGCCTGACCGCGCAGTTCCGAGACCGGAAGCGCGGAAAGCATCATCAGCTCGGACCGGAGTTGCCGGCCGTATCCGTGCTCGCCGCTCCCTGCCGCCGCGTCCGCCGCCGCAGTGACCACAGAGTGACGCAACCGCAGGACATCCCGGCGTGCGAGGGCATCGGTGAGCGTGCCGTCGGGACCCATGTCCACGGTGGCATTGGTCCGGTTGATCCGTCGGATCAACGTTTCCAGAGTGCTCAGCACATCACCGGCCTCAGCCAACAACTGGGCGGCATCCTCGGCGGGCGTCTCTCCCTCCTGGTACCGCGCACTGCTGACGACGCGCGCTCGCAACTGTTCTACGCGGCGCGTCGCCTCTGCACGTTCCGCCAGTGCCTCGGCAAGCTTCACCGTCTCCACCTCCCCCTCCATGAGCTCGCACGAGTATAGGAGTGCGAACCAGGTCGTACGCACCTGGATTTTGATCCCTACGGAGCCCTGACCAGCCACTGGAGAGAGAGCGGACAGTCGGGTCGGGTGTGGCCACCAGACCCGCCCGCCGTGCCGTGGAACACTTTTGCAAGCGGGTGCTTGCAAAAGTTAGCGGGGATGCGGCAAGGTGGAGCCATGGCATCGCTCAACGTCGGCAACCTTGGTGAGTATCTGCGGGAACAGCGGCGCACCGCGCAGCTGTCCCTGCGGCAGCTCGCCGATGCCGCCGGGGTGTCCAATCCGTATCTGAGCCAGATCGAGCGCGGGCTGCGCAAGCCGAGCGCGGAGGTGCTCCAGCAGGTCGCCAAGGCCCTGCGGATCTCCGCCGAGACGCTGTACGTGCGGGCCGGGATCCTCGACGCCGAACGGGACCGGGACGAGGTGGAGACGCGTGCCGTCATCCTCGCCGATCCCACGCTGAACGAGCGGCAGAAGCAGGTGCTGCTCCAGATCTACGAGTCCTTCCGCAAGGAGAACGGATTCGAGATCGCGCCGGCGGACGAGACCGCTCACGTCACCGAGGTGCCCGGGACCGACGAGGACCCCGGCACCGGCGTGCCTGCGGCTCAGGACATACCGGGCGCCCAGCCTGCACAGGACACCGCCGTCCGCGGCCCCCGCACGGCCGACGGCAACGATGCCGGTCCGCAGCAGAACGCCAGTTGACCACCTGCGTGCGGACCACAAAAACCCTCAGCTGACAGCGATTCACGGGAGGACCACCGTCATGGCCATCACCGACGACATCCGCAGGGCCGCCACCGACCCGACCCCGCTCTACTTCCTGGCCGGCACCGCCGACCTGGCCGTGCAGCAGGCGAAGAAGGTCCCCGGCCTGGTGGAGCAGATCCGCACCGATGCTCCGGCGCACATCGACACCGTGAAGAACCTCGACCCGAACGCCGTGCAGGAGAAGGCCTCCGCCCGCGCCAAGGAGGCGCAGGAGAACCTGCAGACGAAGGTGACGGAGTTCATCAACTCCCTCGACACCGACCTGAAGAAGCTCGGTGAGTCCGCCCAGGACTTCGCCCTGCGCGGGGTCGGCGTCGCCGCCGAGTACGCCGTCAAGGCCCGGGAGACGTACGAGAAGGTCGCCGAGCACGGCGAGCTGACCGTGCGCACCTGGCGCGGCGAGGCCGCCGAGGAGATCGAGGACTTCGCCATCGCGGTGGAGCCGAACGCCGAGCCGGGCGAGATCAAGACCCCGCCGAAGCCGGTCGTCGTGGCCGAGGCCGCGCCCGCCAAGAAGGCCCCGGTGAAGAAGGCCCCCGCGGCCCGCAAGCCGGCCGCCAAGAAGACCACTCCGCCCGCCAAGTAGGCGAGCGGCGTCAGTGCCCGGCCCGTCCTCGGACGGGCCGGGCACTCTCCGCGTTACCGGCCCGTTCTCCGGGTACGGTGGCGACAAGACGACTAGACCCGGGCGGTGGGCATTGTGCTGATGACGGCATTCGGCGGCCTCATGTGGCTGATCTTCACAGCCATGCTGGTGCTCGCCGTGGTGGCGCTGGTGATGGCCGCGGTCGCCCGCGACGACGCCTATCGCGCCGCCGAGAAGCAGAACAAGATGTTCTGGCTGATCATCCTCGGCATCACGGTCGCCGTGAACCTGCTGGTTCCCATGCTGTTCCTGCAGATCGCGGGCCTGATCGCCACGATCGTCTTCTTCGTCGACGTCCGTCCCGCCCTGCGCCAGGTCTCCGGAGGAGGCCGTGGCCGCCGCGGCGGCAGCAGCAGCGACGGCCCGTACGGCCCCTACAACGGCGGCCGCTAGAACCTCACCCGTCTCGCCGCCGGACACCGGCGGCGAGACGGATCGGCCTGTCCATTCGATGGCCGGCCGTCGCGCCTCACCCCGCTGTGCCCCACGCGGTCGGTCCTCACGCCGTTGTGGCCCACCGGGTCGCGCCTCACGCCGTTGTGCCCCAGCCGGTTGTGCCCCGCCCCTCGGCGGAGGCCGGCGGAGCGGCCCCGGCCCGCGCGACGCGTCCCCGCTACGGCTTCCGGTCGAGCAGCAGGACGGCCACGTCGTCCGCCAGCTCCCCGCCGTTGAGTTCGCGCACCTCGCTGACCGCGGCGCGCAGCAGTTCCTCGCCTTCGAGTCCCTGCGCGAGCTGTCGGCGGACCATGTCCACCATGCCGTCCTGGCCCAGACGTTCGTTGCCGACGCCGGTGTGGCCCTCGATCAGACCGTCGGTGTAGAGCATCAGGCTCCATGCCGCGCCCAGCTCCACCTGCATGCGCGGCCAGCGGGCGTTCGGCAGCAGCCCGAGCGCCGGGCCGTTGTTCTCGTACGGCAGCAGCTCCGCGGGCCGGCCCGGGCGGGCGATCAGCGGCGACGGGTGACCGGCCAGGCAGAGCCCGGCGCGGCGGCCGTCCGGCGCGATGTCCACCGTGCACAGCGTCGCGAAGATCTCGTCGCTCTCGCGCTCGTGCTCCAGAACCTGCTGGAGCGTCGAGAGCAGTTCGTCACCGCACAGGCCCGCGAAGGTCAGCGCGCGCCAGGCGATACGCAGTTCCACGCCGAGCGCCGCCTCGTCGGGCCCGTGCCCGCAGACGTCGCCGATCATGGCGTGCACCGTGCCGTCGGCCGTGCGCACGGTGTCGTAGAAGTCGCCGCCGAGCAGCGCGCGGGAACGGCCCGGGCGGTAGCGCGCGGCGAACCGCAGCGAGGAGCCCTCCAGCAGCGGAGTCGGCAGCAGGCCGCGCTCCAGCCGGGCGTTCTCCTGGGCGCGCAGCCGGGACTCGGTGAGCCGTCGCTCGGCCTTGTCGGAACGTTTCCGCTCCACGGCGTACCGGATCGCGCGGCTCAGCAGCCGGCTGTCCAGCTCGTCACGGAAAAGGTAGTCCTGCGCGCCGACCCGTACGGCCTCCGCGCCGGTCTCGGTGTCGCCGGACGCGGTGAGCGCGAGGACGGCGTGCCGGGGCGCGAGCTCCAGGACGTGCTTGAGGGTCGCCAGCTCGTCCGCGACGTCCGTGGCGCGGCCCGGGGCGGGCAGCGCCAGGTCGAGCAGGATGCAGTGGACGTCATGGGTGAGCAGCCGCTCGGCCTCGGTGAGGTTGCGGGCGGTGCGGATCCGGATCGGCCTGCCGGCCGCGTCGAGCATTTCGGGCACGCCGAGCGCGCCCGCCGGGTCGTCCTCGATGACCAGGAGCGTCAGGTTGGTGGTGCTGTCGGCCGGGGCCGTGGCGGCACGAGGTGCCGGTGCTGTCCCGGCGAGGCCGCCGGTTGTGTCTCCGGATGGGCCGCCGGGTGAGAACACGGCTTGAGCCTGACCACTTTCCACGGCCGGGATCGCTCTCTGCCGCGGTACGGGTACGGGCATCGTCTGGGTTCCTTCCCTCCCCCCGAGGGCGTGGTGGGACGAAGGACGTCGACCCACCGACGGGGACCATAGCGCCCGGCGGTGCCGCAACGGAATGGCGTACGGCACGGCGTACGGCAAAGGGCCAGCGTCATATGCCGCATCCCGTACCGCATTTGGACAGGACGCGGTCCCGTCAGGGATGACGAAGGTCACGTCCCCGGGGACGGGGGCCGGGGCAACGGTGCGGTGGGTCACGTGCGGTGGGTCACGTGCGAAGGGTGTTGTGTGGTGGGTCGTGTGCGGTGCGTCCGGTGCGGCGGGTCGGTCACGATCGGAGCGCGTGACGGCCCGCGTGCGCGGCGAGCACGCGCGGACACAAGGGTGCGGGAGGTCACGTGCGCTGCGTCACGCGCGTTGTCCCCCGTCGCCCCGTCGCCCAACCGTGGCGCCGTGGGGTCGTCGTGGGGTCGTCGTGGGGCGGGGTCGCTCGGGGCGCGGTCGGCGCCGTCCTACGCGTCCGGTCGTACGACGCCCAGGATCTGCATCGAACCGGCTCCCGTGATCGTCACGTTCCGGCCGGGCCGGGGGGCGTGCACGATGGCGCCGTCGCCTATGTACACCCCGACGTGGCTCGCGTCGTCGAAGTAGATGACGAGGTCGCCGGGGCGCATGTCCTCGACGGCCACGTGCTTGAGCTGCTTCCACTGCTCCTGCGAGGTGCGGGGGATCGGGTGGCCGGCGGTGGCCCAGGCCTGCGAGGTGAGCCCCGAGCAGTCGAACGAGCCCGGTCCCTCGGCGCCCCACACATACGGCTTGCCGATCTGGTCCGTCGCGTACTTCACGGCCTTCCTGCCCTCCGCGGACGCCTCGCTCTTGATGTCCGCGAGGACGCCGGAGCTGAGCCAGACCGACTGCGCCTGATACGCGGCCTGCTCCTCCAGCTTCGCCAGCCGCTCCTTCTCCTTCTTCTCCAGCTGGGACTCCAGCTGCTCGGCGGCGGCGATCCGCTTCGTGATCTTCTTCTTGGCCTCGGCCCTGGCCTCGCGGTTGGCCTCCAGCTTCTTCCACTGCGCCGAGGCGTCCTTCTCGTACTGCTTCAGGTCCTGCTGGGTGCGCGCCATCTCGCCCAGCAGCCCCTTGGTCGCGTGCTCGCCCGCCCGCACCCGGCCCGCGCCGTCGAGGAAGCGCTGCGGGTTGTCGCTCAGCCACAGCCGGGCCTCGGGAGGCAGGCTGCCGCCGCGGTACTGGGCGCGTGCCGCGGCGCCCGCGCGGTCCCTCAACTCGTCCAGCTTCGCCTGGCCCTTGACGATCTCCCGGGCCAGGCCGACGATCTCGGCCGACTGCTTGTCGGCCTTCTCCTCCGCCGCGTTGTACGCGTCGGTGGCGACCGCCGCGTCGTGGTAGAGCTCGTCCAGCTTCAGGCGGACCGCCTCAAGCTCCTTGGTGCTCACGGGCTTTGGTGTCGCGGTCGGAGTCGGCGTGGGTGTCGGGGTGCGGGTGGACGTCGGTTTCGGTGCCGGGCTCGCGTACGCCACTCCTGGTGTCGCCAGCACCGCGCAGGCACATGCGCAGGCCAGGAACAGGGTCGCCGTCGTCAGGCTCCGCTTGCCGGATCCCATTGCTCCGCCCCCTACCTGATTTACCGTCAGTAACTTCCGGACGCCTCGGGGATCGTGCCATGTCGGCGCGCAATGCGACAGAGCCGGGCAAGAACTCCCTTCCCACCAGCCCCGCCCGGCATGACGATCCCGCTCCCCGGCCTGTGTGACGTGCGACTCATCGAGATCGTTCCCGCCCGCTCGCGGACGGGACGGTTCCGCGGCACGTCAGAGCCGCGGCGCCAACGCCTCCCAGCGCACCGTCACTTCGCCCTGGCGCCGGCGCGCGATCCCGTCCGCGACCGGCCAGTCGGCCGACAGGTCGTGGACCGCGCGTATCCAGCGCTGCCGGGCGCCGTACGACGCGTACGGTGCGGCGGCCGCCCAGGCGCGGTCGAAGTCCCGCAGGAAGGCGTGCACGGGCTCGCCCGGGACATTGCGGTGGATCAGCGCCTTGGGCAGCCGCTCGGCCAGGTCGGACGGGCAGTCGAGGGAGCCGAGCCGGGTGGCGAACGTGACCGTGCGCGGGCCCTCCGGGCCGAGGGCGACCCAGACGTGCCGGCGGCCGATCTCGTCACAGGTGCCCTCGACGAGCAGTCCGCCCCGCGAACCCTGCCCCGCCAGCGCGAGCCGCGCGCACAGTCGCCGCCAGACCTCGGCGACCTGCTCCTCGTCGTACTGGCGGAGCACGTTCGCCGCGCGGATCAGGGTCGGACGGCCCGGCACCGGGACCTCGAAGCCGCCGTGCCGGAAGGCGAGGCCCTCGCGCTCGTACGGCAGGGCGGCGGTGACGCGGGCCGGCTCGATCTCGACGCCGAACACCCGGGTGCGGGGCGCGGCCGTGCGCAGCCGGCCCAGCAGCTCGACCGCTGTCCACGGCGCCGCCCCGTAGCCGAGGTCGACCGCCACGGGGTCCGCGGACCGGCGCAGCTCGGCGCCGTGCGTCGCGGCGATCCAGCGGTCCATGCGCCGAAGCCGATTCGGATTCGTGGTCCCGCGCGTCACCGTGCCCACGACAGGGGTCCCGCTGCTCGAGCGAAGCCGAGAGGGAGGAGGGGACGCTGCGCGGGTTGCCATGCGTACGAGAGTAGGCGGCTCCGACGAGGGCCGTTCCGCCCTGTGGACAACCTCCGGCCCGTCCCCACAGCCCTGTGGACAACCGGGGAGGTGCGCGTGCTCCCGTCCGCGGAATACCCGGCGGACAGCGGGGCAGACGCACTATCGGGTCGAACGGTTGAGCGATCGGCGGTAATGATTCGGCAAAGCGGAAATGGAGCGGAGGCCTCCGACGTTCCCCCTGCTGGAGGGCGCCATGTGTCCTCCGACCGGCATGCCCGCAGCGAGGAGGAGACGCCACGTGAGCCAGTACGTCAGCAGGCTCGGGCGTCGCTCGGCGGCGGCGCCCTCGCGGCTCAGGCTGCACCGCAGGCCCCGGCGCGTCGCGATGCTCTCCGTGCACACCTCGCCCCTGCACCAGCCCGGCACGGGTGACGCGGGCGGCATGAACGTCTACATCGTGGAGCTGGCCCAGCGGCTGGCCGCGATCAACATCGAGGTCGAGATCTTCACGCGCGCCACCACGGCCGCGCTCCCGCCCTGTGTCGAACTGGCCCCCGGCGTCCTCGTCCGGCACGTCGACGCGGGCCCCTACGAAGGCCTCGCCAAGGAGGACCTCCCCGCCCAGCTGTGCGCCTTCACGCACGGCGTCATGCAGGCGTGGGCAGGTCACCGCCCCGGGTACTACGACCTCGTCCACTCCCACTACTGGCTCTCCGGCCACGTCGGCTGGCTGGCCGCCGAGCGCTGGGGCGCCCCCCTCGTCCACGCCATGCACACGATGGCCAAGGTCAAGAACGCGTCGCTCGCCGAGGGCGACACCCCGGAGCCCGCCGCCCGCGTCATCGGCGAGACCCAGATCGTGCGCGCCGCCGACCGCCTCATCGCGAACACCGCGGAGGAGGCCGACGAACTCGTCCGGCACTACGAGGCCGCGGCAGGCAACGTCGCCGTCGTCCACCCCGGCGTCAACCTCGACCGCTTCCGTCCCGCCGACGGCCGCGCCGCCGCCCGGGCCCGCCTCGGCCTGCCGCAGGACGCCCTGATCCCGCTCTTCGCCGGCCGCATACAGCCGCTGAAGGCTCCCGACGTGCTGCTGCGCGCGGTCGCCGTGCTGCTCGACGAGCGGCCCGAACTGCGGCGCAGGATCGTCGTCCCGGTGGTCGGCGGTCCGAGCGGCAGTGGACTCGCCAAGCCCGAGGGACTCCAGAAGCTCGCCGCGCGGCTGGGCATCGCCGACGTCGTGCGGTTCCGGCCGCCCGTCGACCAGGACCAGCTCGCGGACTGGTTCCGGGCCGCGTCCGTGCTGGTGATGCCCTCCTACAGCGAGTCCTTCGGGCTCGTCGCCATCGAGGCGCAGGCGGCCGGTACGCCGGTGCTCGCCGCCGAGGTCGGCGGTTTGCCGGTGGCCGTCCGCCACGGGGAGACGGGATTCCTGGTCCCCGGTCACCGTCCCGCCGACTACGCGCGCGTACTGGCGGACTTCGCGGACGACGCGACCCTCCCGGACCGGATGGGCGCCGCGGCGGCCCGGCACGCGGAGCGCTTCGGGTGGGACACCGCGGCCGCCGCGACGGCCGACGTCTACGCGGCGGCGACCCAGGAACACCGGCGCCGGGTGCGGGCGCACCACGCCTGAGACGGACCACGTTCGTCCCGCCGGCGAACGGGGCGCGGTCGTGCCGGCGAACGGGGCGCGGCCGTGGCCCGGAGGGGTTGAGCCGCGTCCGGGGCGGTCACGTACGCTCGCTGCATGGCTGACGCAGCGTCGATCATCGAGCAGGTCCTCACCGAGGCCGAGCTGGAGTGGGAGAGTCCCGCGACGGGCTCGTACGTGGTGAAACTGCCCGGTACCCGCAAGCTCTCCACGACGGTCTCGCTGATCGTCGGCAAGCACTCGCTGTCGCTGAACGCCTTCGTGGTCCGCCACCCCGACGAGAACCACGCGGCGGTCCACCGCTGGCTCCTGGAGCGCAATCTCAAGCTCTACGGAGTCTCCTACGCGGTCGACTCCCTGGGGGACGTCTATCTGGTCGGCAAGCTGCCGCTGGCCGCCGTCACCCCCGACGAGGTGGACCGGCTTCTCGGCTCGGTCCTGGAAGCCGCAGACGGCTCCTTCAACACCCTCCTGGAGCTCGGTTTCGCCTCCGCGATCCGCAAGGAGTACGACTGGAGGGTGTCCCGCGGCGAGTCGACCCGCAACCTGGACGCGTTCACGCATCTGACCGAGCGCCCCGCCAACTGACGCTCCCCACCCTGCCATTGACCCGTGCGCGACCCCTTCCGGTGCACAGGGTCCTCGTGGCATGCTCGCCGCCGACGCAGATCTGAACGTCGTTCACATCCATGAAGAGTGTGTTGGGTCGGACGAGCACCATGGAAGGGCGGACGGGCATGAGCAACAGGCACCGGGACAGCGGGCGCGCGGGGATGGCCAGACGGACCCTGCTCGGCAGTGCCACGGCCGTGGCGGCCGTCGCCGTGACCGGCACGGCGGCGGGAACGGCCGCGGCGACGGGAACGGCCGCGGGGACCGCGGGGATTCCGCCGAACTCCCCGGCACGGCACGGCGAAGTACCGGCGATCTGGCGTGAGTTCGCCCGCTCCCCGTTCACCCACCCGCAGATCCCGTACGTCGGCAGGGCCGGCCTCGGCGGCGGAACGGCACGCCTGCCCCGGCACCGTGCCGTGACCGACGTCCGCGACCACGGCGCCTTCGCCGCCGACGGGACGACCGACTGCGCCCCCGCGATCAACCGTGCCATCGCCGTCGCCGGAAGGGCCGGCGGTGGCACGGTCACCATCCCGCCCGGGACCTACCGCATCGACGACCTGATCCGCATCGGTCACTCGAACGTGGTCCTCCGGGGCGCCGGCAGCGGCCGGACGACGCTCCACGCGACCAAGAACCTCACCGAGCTGATCGGCCCCTACGGATCCCGCTACGGCGGCGACAAGTCCTCCTGGTCCTGGGCCGGCGGCCTCGTCTGGCTGGCACCCACCGCCCGGCTGGACTCGCTCGTCGACGCCATCAGGGCGAAGGCGTGGCCCTTCGAGGGCTGGACCGGCAACACGCGCGACGCCTGGCAGACCCTCACCACCGTCGAGCCCGCACGCCAGGGCTCCTGGACGGTGACCGTGGCGGACGCCTCCGAACTGCGCCCCGGCGCCCTCGTCCTCCTCCGCCTCGCCGACGACGCGGACCACACCCTCCTGGAGCACATGTCGGGCGGCGGCCCCGGCCCGGAGGCGTACTACTGGGACGACAAGACGAAACTGACGTCGTACGTCCCCTACGAATGGCCCGTCCGTGTGGCACGCGTGCGTGGCCGCCGGGTGACGCTCGAACGGCCCCTGCCGCTCGACGTCCGCCCCGAGTGGGACCCCCGGCTGACCACCCACGTCGAGGAACTGACCGGCTCCGGTGTGGAGGGGCTGACCCTGGAGGCAGTGGAGACACCGCAGTCCCCGCACCTCCTCGACAAGGGGTACAACGGCGTCGTCCTCCAGTGCGCCTACGACTGCTGGGTCGACGACGTCACCGTGCGCCACGTCGACAACGGCTTCGGCCTCGTCGCCGCCTCCGCCTGCACCCTGCGCCGCACCCGGGTCGCGGGCCGCGGCTCGCACCACCCGTACTTCTGCCGCGAGGGCTCGCACGACAACCTGATCGAGGACTTCACCATCGAGGAGCGCACCGTCCCGGCGCCCGCCGGTACCCAGCTGCACGGCATCAACGTCGAGGGCCTGTCCTCGTACAACGTCTGGTCGCGCGGTGACATGCGGATGGGCACCTTCGACTCCCACCGCGGGCTGCCGTTCGCCAACGTCCGCACCGACATCACCGTGGACAACGACGGCCGGCACGGCGGCGACGCCTCCGCCGGACCGCTGTTCGGCGCCCGCTTCACCCACTGGAACATCCGGGTCACCAACGGCCGCGCCGGCCTGATGAAGATCGACGGACTCGCCCCCTACAGCGCCACCGTCGGCGTCAACGAGGTCACCGAGTCCGACCAGATCGACGTCCCCGACTTCACCGGCGACCTGCACGCCCGCCTGGAGCTGTACGGGACGACCGACGTCGTGCGCCCGCGCAACCTGCACGAGGCCCAGCGCGACCTCTAGCCGCACGAGGGCGAGCGGGACCCTTAGCCGCACGAGGCCGAGCGCGGGCCTCCGGAGGCAGCGGTCGACTCCGAGGCGGGCGGCGGCCGTTCACGACCGCGCGTACCGCCCCGGAGTCACCCCCACCAACCGCCGGAAATGGCGGGTGAGATGGGACTGGTCGTAGAAACCGGTCGCGGCGGCCACCTCGCCCGGCGGGCGCCCGTCGAGCAGCAGCCGCCGGGCGCGGTCCACCCGGCGGGACATCAGGTACTGGTGCGGGGCGATGCCGAACGCCCCGCTGAACGCCCGTACGAGATGGGCGGGATGAGCGTGCACGAGCCGGGCCGCCTCGTCCAGGGCGATCCCCTCGACGAGGCGCGCGTCGAGGAGTTCGCGCAACCGGTGGGCGAGCGGCCGGTCGGGGCGCACGAGGCCGGCCGCCGCGGCGGGACGCAGCCGAACGTGCAGCCGCTCCGAGATCAGGGTGAGCCTGCTGTCCGCCTCCAGCTCGTCCCCCGGGTGCGCGAGCGCGGTGTGCAGCTGTCCGACGCGCTGCCGCAGCACCGGGTCCACCAGGTCGGGTCCGTCCACGGCGGCCCCGATGAGGTCGTCGCCGAGACGCGAGCTGTCGAGGTAGAGGACCCGCTTGCGGAAACCGTCCGCGGTGGCCGGGGCGCCGTTGTGCGGGATGTGCGGCGGCAGCAGCGACACCGTGTCGTGCGGGGTGCCGTGCTCGTGCCGGTCCAGGTCGTAGCGGACGGCGCCGTCATCGACGATCAGCAGCGTCCAGGCCTCGTGTACGTGCATCGGGTACGCGTACTCGGTGTAGTGGGCGTGGAACACCTCGACGACGCCCGGGACACCCGGGCGCCACGCGGAGATCTCCCGCTGCGGGGCCATGCAAAGAACGTACAAGACCGCGGCGGGCCCCGGTCGGCAGTCTCAGTGCATGAGCAGCATGAACGTCTCCGACGACGCACCCGTCCGCTTCGACACCAAGATCGCTGTCGTCCTGCGCGACGACCTGGAGCCCTGGCAGCGGCTCAATGTGACCGCCTTCCTGGTCAGCGGCCTGGGCACGGCCGTCCCCGAGGTGGTCGGTGAGCCCTACGAGGACGCCGACGCGGTCGCCTACCTGCCGATGTTCCGCCAGCCCGTCATGGTCTTCGAGGCGTCCAAGGAGACGCTGACCGCCGCCCACGGCCGCGCGCTCTCCCGGGCCCTGCCCAGGTCGATCTTCACGTCCGACCTGTTCGCCACGGGCAACGACCGCGACAACCGCGCGGCCGTACGGGCCGTGCCGACCGCTGACCTGGACCTGGTGGGCCTCGCGGTGCACGGCCCCCGGAACGCGGTGGACAAGGTGGTGAAGGGGGCGCGGATGCATCCGTGAGGTCTTCGGGCCGGGGTCGTCCCGCCCCGAGGACGCCGTGTCCGCTGTCCGCCGCTCAGACCGGGGTGGACTCCGTACGGAGGGCCGGTGCCGGTTCCGGGGCCGGTGTCGGGGCGGCCTCCAGGGCGGGGCCGCAGCCCACGGCGGCGGGGCCGACGTCCACGACCACCTCGTCCGCGAGGGATGCCGGACGGGCCTCGGGCTCGGGCACGGACTCGCGCGCGGAGGTCCGTACGGCCTGCGCGACCGGCTGTCGTACGGCCGCTGTCACCGGTTCCCGTACGGCTGCCTTCACCGGTTCCCGCACGGTCGCCGCCACCGGTTCCCGTACGGGCTCCCGGACCGAGTCCTCCGTGGGGAGCCGGCGCATGAGCAGGGCGTAGCCGAGGCCCGCCACCGTGCCGACCACCGCGCACAGGCCCCAGAGGTAGGCGGCGCCGAAATGGTCGATGACGAGGCCGGACATCACGGGGGCGACGAGCGAGGCGAGCGCCCAGGAGAGGGTGTACATGCCCTGGTAGCGGCCGCGGCCGTGGACGGGGGAGAGCCGGACGACGAGCCCGGTCTGCGTCGGGGCGTTGACGATCTCGGCGAGGGTCCACACGCAGACGGTCAGGGTGAAGGCCCCCACCGACCCGGCGAAGGCGGTGAGCCCGAACCCGTACCCGGCGAGGATCGACGAGACGACGAGCAGCCGCCGGGGGTCCCGGTGCTCGATGAAACGGGTCACCGGGATCTGGAGCACGACGATCATCACGCCGTTCACCGCCATCGCCGTGCCGTAGTCCGCCGGGGTGAAGCCGGCCTCGCCCATCGCGACCGGGAGCCCGACCGAGCCCTGCTGGAAGACCAGCGCGACGAGGAACGACAGGCCGACGACGCTCATGAACCGTCCGTCGCGCAGCACCGTCCCGAGCCCGACGGCGGGCGCCGTCTCCTTGGCGACCTGGACCGGCTTGGACTCCGGGAGCTTGGCGAAGACGACGAACGCGCAGATCAGGGTCATGCCGGCCTCGATGAGGAAGCCCGCGAGGTAGCTGAACTCGGCGATGAAGCCGGCGCCCATCGAGGAGACGGCGAAGCCGAGGTTGATGGCCCAGTAGTTGAGGGAGAAGGCGCGGACGCGGTCCTCCGGCCGGACGATGTCGGCCATCATCGCCTGCACGGCGGGCCGGGAGGCGTTGCTGGCCATGCCGACCAGGAAGGCGACCGCGGCGATGGCCACCGGGTCCTGCATGAAGCCGAGCAGCGCGACCGAGCCGGCCGTCGACACCTGCGCGACGAGCAGGGTGGGGCGCCGCCCGAACCGGTCGGTCATGACGCCGGCGACGAGCGAGGAGACGACGCCGCCGAGGCCGTGCAGGGACGCGACGAGACCGGCGTACGAGGCGGAGTAGCCCCGGTCGAGGGTCAGGTAGAGGGCCATGAACGTGGCGACGAAGGCGCCGAGCCGGTTGATGAGCGTGCTGGTCCACAGCCACCAGAACTCGCGGGGGAGCCCGGACACGGTCTCCCGGACGGCACGTCTGACGACGGCGACAGGCATGGAAAATCCCCCACGGACGTAAGCGGCTCTGGCGGTGAGCACAACTTACGAGGGGGTGGCCCCGGAGAGCCACTCGATTAACAGATGCCGTCAACTGACGGGCGCCGGGGAGGGCGCGGGACGGCGAAGCGGGGGCGCGGGTGTCCGACTGGCGACCGAGCGCGCGAGCGGTCGGGGGGTTCGATTACGCTCGGAGGCATGGCCGACGCACCGTACAAGCTGATCCTCCTCCGCCACGGCGAGAGCGAATGGAACGCGAAGAACCTGTTCACCGGTTGGGTGGACGTCAACCTCAACGAGAAGGGCGAGAAGGAGGCAGTACGCGGCGGTGAGCTGCTCAAGGACGCCGGCCTGCTGCCCGACGTGGTCCACACCTCGCTCCAGAAGCGCGCGATTCGCACCGCGCAGCTGGCGCTGGAGTCCGCGGACCGCCTCTGGATCCCGGTCCACCGCAGCTGGCGCCTGAACGAGCGTCACTACGGCGCCCTCCAGGGCAAGGACAAGGCGCAGACGCTCGCCGAGTTCGGCGAGGAGCAGTTCATGCTCTGGCGCCGCTCGTACGACACCCCGCCGCCGCCGCTCGACCGCGACGCCGAGTACTCGCAGTTCGACGACCCGCGCTACGCGACGCTCCCGCCCGAGCTGCGCCCGCAGACGGAGTGCCTCAAGGACGTCGTCGTCCGCATGCTGCCGTACTGGTTCGACGGCATCGTCCCCGACCTGCTGACCGGCCGCACGGTTCTGGTCGCGGCCCACGGCAACAGCCTCCGCGCCCTGGTCAAGCACCTCGACGGCATCTCCGACGCCGACATCGCGGGCCTGAACATCCCCACCGGCATCCCCCTCTCCTACGAACTGGACGCCGACTTCAAGCCCCTCACCCCGGGCGGCACCTACCTCGACCCCGACGCGGCAGCAGCAGCGATCGAGGCGGTCAAGAACCAGGGCAAGAAGAAGTAACGCGACACGGACAAGCCCCCTACCTGCGGGTTCTCCGCCGGTAGGGGGCTTGTTGCTGTGCTGAGGCCGTCTCTGGGCCGTCAGCTGCTTCGTCGGGCCGTGCTCAGCGCTTCAGGAAGTCCGGCTCCGGCTGTTCTCTCGACTCTGCCTGGCCTCCCGCATCGCGGAGGGCCGATACGGCTGCCGCCGCGTCTTCCTCGGGCAGGCCGACGAGGATGACGGCGGGAACCTGCGTCACCAGAACCTTGCTGTGCCACAGGCTCAGCCCCTTTAGCCGACGCACGACTTGGACGACGTCCATCACACGGAGACTTACCGATCCCCCTGCCGCGGGCGTCGGGGTGGACGTACACCGAGTGCTCGACGACGCCGGCATACACACACCGGTCCGACACCGGCACCGCCGCGACCCAGCCGAGCACCGTGCCCGAGTCGTCGAGTACGACGTGTCGGTGGTCGGGCAGCTTGGTGGCGTTGAAGTGTTCCCAGGTGGGTGCGATCGTTCGAAGGTGGCGTTGCCCTCGTCGATGCCGAGTTGGTAGATCTTCAATACCTCGTCGGCGTGCGCGGGCCTCATGGCCGCGATGCGAACCCCACCGGCGGCGCTCATGTCTGGTCGGCCGGGGAGATCTCGTCGATCAGGCCGCGGATGCGCTTTTCGATCTCGTCGCGGATGGGGCGTACGGCATCGACGCCCTGTCCGGCCGGGTCCTGGAGCTCCCAGTCGAGGTAGCGCTTGCCGGGGAAGACCGGGCAGGTGTCGCCGCAGCCCATCGTGATGACCACGTCCGAGGCTTGAACGGCTTCGACCGTCAGCACCTTGGGGACCTCGGCCGAGACGTCGATGCCGACCTCCGCCATCGCTTCCACGACCGCCAGATTGACCGTCGCGGCGGGCGCGGACCCGGCGGAACGCACCTGGACACGGTCGCCCGCGAGGTGGGTGAGGAACGCTGCGGCCATCTGCGAGCGACCGGCGTTGTGCACGCAGACGAAGAGTACGGACGGCTTTTCAGCGGGGGTGTTCATGGCGGGTGAGCTTTCTGGTGGAGGGCCTGTCAGGGGGCTGCCGGGGCGGCGAGTTCGGGTTCGGCCCGAAGGCCGGCGGGGGCGGCCGGTGCGGTCGCCGGGCGTCCGAAGATCGCGTCCACCAAGGCCAGGCCCAGCAGGGCGCCCGCCAGTTGGGCAGCGATGAACGGGCCGAGGGAGCCGAGGGCGATTCCGGCAAAGGTGTCCGTGAAGGCCCGGCCGATGGTGACCGCAGGGTTCGCGAACGAGGTAGAAGATGTGAACCAGTACGCCGCGCCGATGTAGGAGGCCACAGCCGCGGGCGTGAAGCGCGCATGCTCGGTGCGGGCCAGGCCGAAGATCAGCAGGATCAGTCCGGCGGTCGCGACCACCTCGCCGAGCCATAGGTGACCGGCGAAGCGGTCGTGGGCGGACCACTGCACGAGCGGCCTGCCGAACATCGCATCGGCCAGAACCGCGCCCGCGACAGCTCCTGTGATCTGCGCCGGGATGTAGGCGGCGACCTCCCGCCCGGCCGGTCCGTCACCGTTACGGCGCCCGGAGGCCCAGACGGCGAGGGAGACGGCGGGGTTGAAGTGCGCACCGGAGACCGGTCCCAGGAGCAGGATCAGCACTGCCAGGCCGAAGACCGTCGCCAGGGAGTTGGCGAGCAGTTGCACGCCCACGTCATGGGTCAGTTCGGTGGCCTGGATGCCGGAGCCGACGACGACCGCGACCAGGGCCGCCGTGCCGACGAACTCGGCGACAACCCGGCGGGCCAACGGGACGCTCACGCGGTCGCCGCCGACGTCTGCGGCGTCTTCAGGAAGGCGGCGAGCCGGTCGAGGGTGGCGGGCAGGGCCCAGTAATAGACCCAGGTACCCCGCCGCTCGCAGTCGATCAGACCGGCCTGCCGCAGCAGCTTCAGGTGGTGCGAGATCGTCGGCTGGGACAGGTCGAAGGCCGGGGTCAGGTCGCACACGCAGACCTCTCCGCCCGCCTGGGAAGCGATCATCGACATCAGCCGCAGGCGTACCGGGTCGCCCAGCGCCTTGAACAGCTTGGCCAGCTCGGCCGCCTGGTCCTCGTTCAGCGGGGCGGTCGCCAGGCCGGGGCAGCACGCGCCGTTCTCGTCGGCCTGGCCGAGAACCACAAGCTCTTGCTTCGACATGTGTCTATGTTGACATCCTTCGATTCAGGACACAAGCTTGCATCGACAGACATCAATGCAAGCCGATGGGAGACCCGCCATGTCCCGCGCTCAGCTCGCCCTGCGTGTCAGCGACCTCGAAGCGTCGATCACCTTCTACTCGAAGCTGTTCGGCACCGAACCGGCCAAGCGACGCGAGGGCTACGCCAACTTCGCCATCACCGAACCCCCGCTCAAGCTCGTCCTGATCGAGGGCGCACCCGGCGAGGAGACCCGGCTCGACCACCTCGGCGTCGAGGTCGAGTCCACCGACCAGGTCAGCGCCGCCACCACCCGGCTCAAGGACGCCGGCCTGGCCACCTTCGAGGAGAACGACACTTCCTGCTGCTACGCCCTCCAGGACAAGGTGTGGGTGCATGGACCCGGCAAGGAGCCTTGGGAGGTCTACGTGGTCAAGGCCGACGCCGACACCCTCGGCAAGAGCGCCGACCCGGCCGCGACCGGTGACGGCTGCTGCACCAGCCAGGCGACCGAGGAAGCAGCCCCCGCAGCCGCCGGATGTGCCTGCGGGCAGTAAATCGAACAGCCCGGCCGCACGCGCCCGGCCGTGTCAGTTTCCGTCTCATTCAGCGCCGTTCACGGTCGTTCAGACGAGACGGAAGCCGGTAGCCGCTCCCACGGTCGATCCCCCGTGAACGCAGATGAACGACCCCGTTCGCGACCCCCGAGCCCACCACCACAGTTGGAAAGCGTGTGGACAATGCACTCCGTGAGCGGCGTCCAACCCGCCTGACATGGTTATGCCGTTGTGAGGTGATCCACGCATCGTGATCCTGTGGGGGAGTTGTCTTGTCGTACGTGGCCGTAATGCTTGCTGGCGCCGATACGCCGGGTGAGCATCTTCAACTGGCGGCCTTCACGGCCATGGCCGCAGTCGTCTTCATATGGTTGGGGCGACGGCAGCGCAGCACCGGGCGCAGCCTGATCGCCCCGAGCGAGACGATGAGAACCGCTGATCGGCTGATCCCGCCGCCAGCCCCGAGCCGTGGGCACCGAACAGCCGGGTGTATGTGGATCGGCGTTGGCGGCATCTTCGTCCTGCCGGCTGTGTTCAACCTCTTGGTCGCGATCCATGAACTCATCGGCTGAGTAGGCGACGGAGCTGCCCGGCAAGTGGGGCTCCAGCCGCACCACTACCGCACCAGATCGAGCGGTGAACAGCGGGGAATCACGGTGAAGGCCGCCGAGCCAGGCAAGCCTTCATCCCTGCCGTTCACTCAGGTCAGCGGCCCAGCCGCTTCCAAATGCCCGCAGCTTCCCAAGCTGAGGGCTCGATCGCCGCCGCCAGGCCCCGGTTGTCGGTGCTTGCTCCTCTCGACGGCAGCGTGGCTGAGGCTGGTCTCGGAGTGGCTTGCCGTGTCGGCCAGTTGAGGCTTCCGGCGCCGGTCGCTCCTCGGCACCTCAGCGCGATGGACGGGCCCGGCGTCCGTCACCCCGTGCGTGCCGCGATGATCCGTGCGCAGTCCAGTGACTCGGTGTGGGTGGTGTCGACCTGTAGGTCGTAGGACACGTCCCGGTGGACCGCGTCCGCCTGGGACGTGGCCATTCCGACGGGGCGGTCGCCTCGTGCGAGTTCGCGGCCCGCCGCGACCGTGGCGTCGCAGTGGACGCCGACCCACAGCACCTGTACGTCGTGCAGGGCCTCCTGCCACCGCTTCTGCGAGGCCGGGCCGCCGAGGAAGACCTCGTCGACGATGATCCTGGCCCCCGCGCGGGCCATCGCGGCGATGCCCTCGATCCACGCGGCTTCCAGCGTCCGGAACTCCGGCCCGACGGTCACCTCGCCGTCGGGAGCGAACTCGATCCCCGTGTCGGAGGCCCGCATGGCGGCCGGCATCGCGTCGACCAGGGTGTCGGTCCCGAGCGCCAGCCACGGTTGAGGCAGGACCGCCTGAAGACACCGGGCGATCCCCGACTTCCCCGAGCTGGAACCACCGTTGAGGACGATCACCTGAATTGTCACCGCGTCACCGTAGACACGGAACGGCCCCCCTCTCCACGGGTTTCCGGGAGAGGAGGGCCAGTGCTCGGGGTGGGCGCCGTTCTCCGGCGCTCCCGTCAGTTGGAGAAGTACAGGTACTTCCACGAGCCGTACGTCGTCGAGTTGACGTTGTCGCCCGAGGAGTTGTTGATGTACGAGGAGCGCATGCGCACCTTGATGCCGGAGGTGCCGGGGGCCTCCAGGCGCACGCCGGACTTGCCGTTCGACGCGAGCTTGAAGTACTGCGGGCTGCCGTCGGTGGTGTACCACGAACCGGCGTAGTAGACCTGCATGTCCATGCGCTGCTTGCGGCCCGGGTAGTACGTCATCGTCGTGGTGAGCAGCGGGTCGGTGTTCTTGTGGAACCAGTAGTACGAGTGCGAGCCGATCTTGGCCGTCTTGTACTGCTTCGTCACCGCGGTGGAGTTCTTCACCTTGGCGTAGCCCGTGGCCTTGACGGTCTTCGACTTGTAGCGGGCGTCGCCCTTGAAGATCGCGGTGACCTCGGTGTCCCGGGTCATGTCGATCTTCGCGGAGATGTTGCCGCCGGAGCTGACGGTCCCCGTCTTGATCAGCTTGTTGGGCTTGTCGCCGCCGTAGGGGTTGGCCCAGATCTCGACCGTGCGGTTCTTGTACGTCGTACCGAGGTGCGCCGTGAACGTCACGTCGGTGCCGTACGAGTAGACCTTGCCGTTGTTGTTCAGGCTCAGCGAGGCCGAGGCGCGCGAGACGTCGACCTTGTCGCTCGCGGTGACCGCGGAGTGCCCGGCGTCGCCCGCGTACGACACCTTGTAGGTGACCGTGCCGCCGGCGGGCGGGGTGTCGGAGAAGGAGTACGTGCCGTCCGACTTCACCGTGACGGCGGGCAGCGCCTTGCCGCTCGGGGAGTCCAGGTCGGTCCGGGTGACCTGGAGCTTCGCGCCGGCCGGCAGCGGAACCGTCGCCGTGAGCTTGCCGGTGACCGTGAGCTTCTTGGCCCGCGTCGCGCTCGACGGGGCGTTGACCGTCAGGGTCGGGCTGTTCAGCGCCGTGCCGGTGAGCACCTTGAGGCCGTAGCCGCCGTCCGCGCTGACGAGCGCGAAGACCCGGGAGTCGTCCGGCGCCCAGGCGAGGTCGGCGGTCTGGGCCGTGCCCTGGTCGTACGTGTGCAGCGGCAGGGTGGCGTTGGGCTGGTACGTGAGGATCTTGGAGCCGTTGACCTGGGCGAGGAAGCCGTTGGAGGCGACGTCCGCGAACTGGCCGTTGGGGTAGGAGCCGGCGGCCTTGAAGGAGCCGTCCGCGTAGGCGTCGCGGTCCTTGCCGTTGACCAGCACCTGCTTGCCGCCGGGCACCAGGTCGATGTCGCCGATGCCGCTGTTCAGCGAGTAGTCGCCGTTGTGCCAGGCGACCAGGGCGGGCTTGCCGCTGGAGACGTCGAGCACGGCCATCGAGGCCGTGGACAGCCCGGTCTCGCCGACGGCGAGGATGCCCGGCTGGGTCGGATCGGTGTCCAGCAGGGCCTGGCCCCAGATACCGACGGACGTGCCCTCGGTCGGTATCTGCTCCATGGTCACCGGGTCGGTGCCGCTCGCGGGGTCGACCGACGGGTCGACGGAGCCGATGTTGCCGTCCCACTGGTCGCCGTAGGAGAACCACACCTTGCCGCCGCTGAACGCGACATGGCGCGGGCCGGTGTTGGTGGGGACGGTGTAGCGGGCCTTGAGGCCGAGGGTGCTCGCGTCGATGGCCCAGATCTCGTGGATCTCGGGCGCGGCCGCGTACACGGTCGCCCCGTCGTCCGAGACCGCCAGGTCGCTGACGCCCGTGACGCCCTTGATCGAGCCGAGGACCGCACCGGAGTAGTCGGCGGCCACGACGGTGCCGTTGGCGCTGTCGCCGACGAACACCCGCTTCACGACGCCGTCCACGGCGAGGCCGCCGGGCGTGGTGACCCGGGCGGCCGGAGCGGCCGAGGCGGTGCCGGCGGTACCGAGACTCAGAGCGGCCGAACCGAAGAGGACCGCGACAGCCGTCGCGATCGAGATGCTGCGCGTACGCACAGTGCTGTTACCCCCACGTGGAACCCGGTACGAGACCGGGGAGACGAGTGCGCCGCGCAGCACCCGGACATGACCACGGAACTGCGGTGATGTGCGGGGCGCGGCTGCTGTGAGCAGCGTATGGCATGGCTGTGACAATTGAGGAGAGGTTTTCGGGTGTGCGGAGATCACGTGTATGCGCTTGATTTCCGCATGAGGAGGGTGAACATCGTCCGACCCGAGACGGCCGCGCTGCGCTGCGCAGGGGCACGGAACCCCGTAAGGCGGGAGCCCGTTCGGTGA
This sequence comes from Streptomyces sp. NPDC005302, assembly GCF_040607345.1. Lineage (NCBI taxonomy): Bacteria > Bacillati > Actinomycetota > Actinomycetes > Kitasatosporales > Streptomycetaceae > Streptomyces > Streptomyces sp. NPDC005302. The sequence goes on along the minus strand of NZ_JBEXGN010000002.1, from coordinate 456,906 downwards.
TCAGACCTTGTTGACCCGCCAGGCGATCACGCCGGTCGAACCGGGGTTTCCTCGGACGTCCACGCGCAGTGGACCCCGGCCCGTGAACCGCTCGAAGACCGCCGACCCGTCGCAAGGGATCCGCTTCTTCGGGCCTGCGTCGCGGGGAGTGAACGCGGTCTCGGCGCCACCGTGGCCGACGCACACCACGGTCAGTCCGTAGGTGGTGCCGGCAGCCAGGTCGGGCTGAGTGTGCACACCGTCGGTCACCCGCTCGGCACCCGACTCGACCATCGAACTGTCCGCCTCCGTCACGGCGTCCAGGGCCGCTTGCGCCTGAGCGGTCAGTTGCTTCTGGGACGGTGGGGCGACGCTCCGCGGAGGGGCAGTCGTCGAGGGATGGCCGTTGGGTGCGGAGCCGTGGGATGTGCAGCCCGTCAGGCAGAGGAGCGTCAGCAGTGCGCACCTGAGGGGACGGCGCGTCCGACGCTTCACCGGTGGCCGCGAACTGTGCCGCTCGCCCAGGTAGTTCGGTGTACGCCGGTGGCCCATGGTCGCTCCCGTTGGTGATGGAACGCCTGGCCGGCGATCGCATCCCCGACCCTATGAGTGCGACATGTGCGCTTCAGGCGAAAGATCCTTTTCCTGAGCACAATTTGAGCAACTCGCCCGAAGGAGGCTGGAGTTCACTCTCGGCGGCCGGGGTCTCTCTTCGGTCCGCACAAGGCTCGGGCCCGGTCGGTGACGTGACCGGCCGGGCCCGAGGTGATGATCCTGTTCAGGGGCGGGTCGTCGCGCCCAGGGCCGAGCCCCAGGCCGCCTTCGTCGTCGGGTGGTCCAGGTACTCCGGGTTGACCAGGATGGAGTTCGTGCCGGTCGGGCCGGTGGAGGAGCCCGGGATGACGCTGACCGCGCCCGTGCCCAGGTACTTGCCCGGGACGCCCACCGTGAGGTCGGCCCTGCCGTCCGCGTCGTAGTCGCCCGCCGCCACCGCCCTGCCGAACAGGTCGTTGCCCTCGCTCGCGCCCGCCACACCCGGCGTGTCCAGAGTGATCGTCTGCTGGTGCGCCGGGTCCAGGCCCGATCCGGTGCCCTTGACGACCGTCACCGCGCCCGCGTTGTTGAAGCCGTCCGGGTCGGGCGCTCCGGTGTCCGAGGTGACCAGGTCGGCGTGGCCGTCGCCGTCGAAGTCCGCGAGGGCGGTCGCGCTGCCGGGCTGCGGCGATCCCCCGAAGGCCACACCCGAGCCGAGGCCCGAGGCCGTGCCCGGGTACATGCGGAGCAGGTAGTCGTCCGGGCCGTCCGAGAAGTTCGTGTCGATGACGATGTCGTCCTTGCCGTCGCCGGTGATGTCACCGGTGACGATGCTGTACCCCGCGAACGGCAGCCCCGTCTTGCCCAGCGCCTTCGTGGTGAGGCCCGTCGCCGAGCCGGCGAGGACACCGAGCGTGCCCTCGTCCGCCGGGTCGTCGAAGTAGGCGACGGTGGCGAGGTCGGTGTACCCGTCGCCGTTCACGTCGGCCGCCGCGATCTGGCCGGTTCCGGCGCCGCCGCCCGGCGGGGTGTACGCCTTCATGGCGGGCTTCGCCGTGTCGCGCAGCTTGGCCGCGCCCTTCACGACCTGCACCTTCGTCCCCGCCACGACCGCGATGTCGTCACGGCCGTCGTGGTCGAAGTCTCCGACGGCGATCCGGTCGCCGAAGCCCTGACGAGCCGTCGGGGTGGGCGCGTTGAAGGCGATGGCCTTGTTGCTCAGGCCGCCCTTGGCGCCGAACACGACGGTGACCGAGCCGGCGCCCTTGACCGTGCCGATCGCCTCGCCGCCCGCGCCGATGACCAGGTCCGCGTACCCGTCGCCGTCCACGTCGCCGACGGCCACCGCGGACCCGAACCGGTCGCCCGCCTCGGGCGTGCCGGGTATGCCCGCCGTCTGCTGGGTGATGCCCTTCTTCCGCGTGGTGCGTACGCCCTGCGCGGTGCCGTACATCACCGAGACGTAGCCGGCCTTCGCGTGGCCCGCGATCGTGCCGCTGGGGGAGCCGACGGCGAGGTCGCCGAAGCCGTCACCGTCGAGATCACCGGCGCGGGCGGCGGCCGAACCACCGCCGGGTGCCGCCTGCGCGGGCACCATGCCCAAGGCCCCGCCCGTCACCGCCAGCGCCGTCGCGCACGCCGCGAGGATCCGTCGCCGTCCCATGCCGTTCACACTCCCGTGTCGTCCTGCTTCGTCCCGTGCCGTCCGCATACGAGTCCGCCGGTACGCCTACGGGCACGAGGAACTCCGTGCGCTGTACGCCGTACGGCTTCACCACTCCAGACCCTCGGGGCACATGAACGGTTGCCCATGTACGGGTAGAGAACGTGCGAACGCTCCCTCGGTTCAGCGCTGAGTGAGGTCCGGACGAGTGGTGTTCGGCGGTCCCACTCGGGGGAGGACTGACGCCTGCCCCGCGACCCGCTTGCCCCGTGACCCGCCGCCGCGCGGCTCAACTCGCCGTGCGCAGGCGGCCTCTCGACCGGCAGTCGCGGCAGTGGCCCGGGGCCGGGGCGCGGAACGCGCGTTCGCAGCCCTCGCAGGTCTGGAAGGGGTGAACGACGGTGCGATCCGCGGGGAGTTGGGGTGCGCGGACCGGGATCGGGAGCGGTGTCTCCCGCAGGCGGAACGCCAGGAGGCCCGACGGGCGGCCCATGAAGTGGGCGGGGAGGCCCGTGGTCAGCAACTCCGCGATCCTGTACGGCTCCACGCCCGCCGCGAGCCACTCCGTCACCGGCGGTGCCAGGCGGCGCGCCTCCCCCTCCGAGAGGATCAGGCGCGGGTCGATTCTGCGCAGGGAGGCGAGGACGGCTACCGCCCCCGGATCGGCGTCGGCGAGGGCGGGCCCGCCCCCCTCCCGCTGTTCCGGTTCGGGTTGCGTCGGCTCCGGCCGCCCGGACGGCGGCTCCGCCGTCGTCCGCACCGTCGTCCGTACCGGCCTCGATGCGTCCCCCTGCTGCCTCAAGGGGCCTCGCGGGCGCGGTGGTTGAGGCGGGTGGTCGGGATCCGTGTCACTGCCGGGGACCGTGTAGAAGTACGTCCGCGTTCGGATCTGTCCGGTGGAGATCCGCTCTCGGCGTCGCTCCAGGTACCCGGCCCCCTCCAGCTCCCTGAGGGCCCGTGAGATCAGGATCTCGCCCTCCGTGAAGTGCTCGCACAGTGCTGCGATGCTCACGGGAGAGCCGTCCGGCAGGGAAGAGATGTACGCCGCGACGCCGATCGTGACCGCGCTGCCGCGTCGCTGCGCGAGGACGTTCGCGAGCACCGTGAAGTCGGCGGTGAGGCGGGTGCGTACGTGGATCACGCCGGAGGTCGGAGCTCCGGCGTCGGCGCGCAGGCGCGCGTTAGACTGTGAATCAGCCATCGGGAAGCTCTTTTCTTCCTGCTGGTAGCCATCGGGAAGGTGCTTCTTCCTGATGGGTCAGGCCCTCGTTCGGGATTGCCGTCCCGGCCGGGGGCCGTCTTCGTTTGCGGTTGTCGCGGCGAACGTAACCGTCCGTATCCCTCCGTCGCAAGCGCGTCACCCGGACGGGTGACATGCGCGGGAGGGTGGGTGGGCGGGTAGTTCTTTCTCCCGGTTCTTGGGGAGGTCAGCGGGCCGCCGGTCCCTCGCGGACAAGGATCCGGCGGGGCCGACAGACGGAGGGTGACCAGGGCCCGGCTCGCTCAGACCCGGAGCTCGCCGACCTTCAACTCGCCTATGAACAGGGTCCAGACGCCGACTTCGAAGGCGAGTACAGGCCCGCGCGGAGCCTTGCTGTCACGCACGGGGACGACGCCCGGGACTCCGTCCAGCACCTCCACGCAGTCGCCTCCCGCCTGATTGCTGTAGCTGCTCCTGCGCCACTCTGCGTCGTTCCGTTCGGGACGGGATATTCGCGCCACGGTAGGTGCCCTCCATCGCGGACCGGATCATGTCGAGCGACATGAGCGGGGGCAGGGCCGCCGCCCGAAGCCGATCGTAAATCACCGTGTAGCGACTGACGTCGGCTGTTTCCTCGATGAGTTGGCCGTAGTCCGACCCCTCTGTGTAGGCCGCCGATGTCCCGTCCGGAAGGCTCAGGATGGTGAGCGATCCGCCCATCGCCTCGTGCCCGCCCTGATCGAACGGCAGGACCTGCACCCCGAAGCCGGATTCGCCCGCGGCGTCGAGCAGTTGGGCCAGCTGCTCCCGCATCACCTTCGGTCCGCCGATCGGGCGCCGGAGTACGGCCTCGTCCAGAACGACCCACAGGCCGGGACGGTCCGGCGACCGGAGACGCCCCTGCCTGGCGAGCCGGGCGGCCACGCGTTCCTCCAACTGCTCCTCACCGCTGAGGAGTACGTCGAGACTCAGGACGGCCCGCGCATACGCCTCGGTCTGCAACAGGCCCGGGACCACGTGGGCCGCGTACTGGCTGATGGAGACCGCCCGCCCCGACAACTCGATGAACTTCCGCGACCAGTCCGGAAACGCCTCCCGATACACGTACGGCCACAGCTCGACGAGCAACTGGTCCGCGCCGAGCGCCTCGTCGAGGGCCCGCGCCAGCTCCAGCGTGGGCTTCGCGCCGGAGGCCCGCTCGATCTGGGTGATCCGGGTGCTCACCACGTGGGTCCTGCGGCCCAGTTCCGCCTGGGTCAGCCCCGCTTCCGTACGGAGCCGGCGCACCCGTGAGCCGAAGAGCGCCGCCATCGACGTACTGGGGTCGATTCCGTTGGCCAAGGCGTCACTTCCGTTCCTTACGAACCGAAAGGTAAGGCTCTGTCACCTACCGAGCGTAGGGGCGTCCGACGACTCTTGAGTACGGAACGTGACGACTCGGGGACGACGGCAAGGACGGACACGCTGTGCTGACAGGAACGACCACCTCGGACGAGGAGCCCCCGACGGATGCGGACCCGGAGGCGGACCCGGACACCGGGGCACTCACCGCACCGTTCGCCTCCTCGCCGCGAGGTGCCCGGCTCGCCCGGCGTCTCGCCGTACGGCGGATGGAGGAGTGGGGTTACGCGCCGGAGTCGGACGCGTCCTGCGCGGTCGCCCTCGTCGTGGGCGAACTCACCGCGAACGCCGTGCGGCACGGTCACGTCCCGGGACACGGCTGCCGGCTCCGGCTCGGCCTCGACGCGGACGCGGGGCTGGTCCGGATCGAGGTCAGCGACGCGGCCGCCGCGAAACGGCCGCCCGCCGCCCCGCCCCCGGCGTATCCCGACGGCGAGTCCGGGCGCGGCCTCCTCCTGGTGGACGTCCTGGCCGCGCGCTGGGGCTGGACGCCTCGGCACCCCGTGGGCAAGACGGTGTGGGCGGAGGTGCCGACGCAGCCGGCGACCTGACGGGGACTCCCGCGCCGCGTGATCGGCACGCCGGCCCACAGCCGCCTCGCGCCTCCTCCGGGCGATCGGGCGACCGGGCGGTCCGGCACGGCGCGCGGCACAGTGGAGACATGGACACGGACGGAGTCGGCGGCACGAACGGCAGGGACGATCTGGGGACCCGCGCGCGCGGTGTGGCGACGCGGCTGCCCGCCCAGGATCTGGAGCGGGCCCGGCGCTTCTACTCGGAGGTGCTCGGGCTCGACCCCGTGGACGAGCGGCCCGGCGGGCTGCTGTACCGGTGCGGGGACGGCGAGTTCGTGCTGTTCGCGTCGACCGGGTCCTCGCCGGGGACCTTCACGCAGATGGCGTTGGGCGTCGACGACATCGAGGCGGTCGTCGCGGAGCTGAAGCGCCGCGGTGTGGTGTTCGAGGAGGTCGACCTGCCGGCGCTGCGGACGCGGGGCGGGATCGCCGAGGTCGAGGGGAACTACCCGAGCAAGGGGGCCCGCGGGGAACGCGGCGCCTGGTTCCACGACAGCGAGGGCAACCTGATCGGCGTCGGGGAACCCGTCGTCTGAGCGCCCGCGGGCGGCCGTACCGGCCGGCCCCGCCGCGAAGGCGCAGGTCGCCGCCCTCTTCCGTACAAACGACCGCCCTCTTCCGTACAACCAATCGCGCCCTCCAGGTGTCTCTCCCCTACCCGGACCACGATCCGGCCGAGTTCCTGGAGAACCATGCGCATACGTACCGCCGCGGCCGCCACCGCCGGCACCCTCGCCCTGCTGTCGTTCGTGACGCCCGCCGCGCACGCCGACACCAGGAAGGGCGACACCGCGTTCACCTCGCTGTCCTTCAGCAGGACGACCGTCAACGTCGGCGTGAGCAAGACACAGGCGATGACCGTCACGGCCACCGCCAAGGACGGGTCCGGGATCAAGGACATCTACGGCGCGAAGCTGGTCAGCCCCGACAGCCGGATCGTCCACCCCGACTCCGTCTCCTGCACCCGGCCCTCGTCGACGAGCCTGAAGTGCACCTACAAGTACGCCCTCGACGCGAACCGCACCGACTACTACGACCTCAAGAACAGTTCGGCGGGGACCTGGCACTTCACCGCGGAGGCCGCCGCCAAGGACGGCGACTTCTACGACCTGGAGACCAGCGCGCCGGTCAAGGTCAAGCGGTTCGCCGAGCTGGCGAACACCCAGGCCTCACCCGAGCCCGTCACCAAGGGCCACACCCTCACCGTCACCGGGAAGCTGACCCGGGCCAACTGGGACACCAACGTGTACGCCGGGTACACCGGGCAGTCCGTCGCGCTCCAGTTCAAGAAGTCCGGGTCCTCCTCGTACAGCACGGTCAAGACCGTCACCAGCGACAGCAGCGGCAAGGTCAGGGCCACCGTCACCGCGCAGTCCGCCGGCACCTGGCGCTGGAGCTTCGCCGCCACCGGCACCACGAGCGGGGCCACCGCCTACGGGGACGGCGTCGCCCTGAAGTAGGGCATCGGGGGAGCCTGCGCCACCGGTGCCGGACGAACGCGAAGGGCCCCGTCAGGACGACGGGGCCCTTCGCTTCGTACGGACACGATCAGCCGCACTGGCACGGATTGCCCGACTGGCAGCCGCAGCCGCAGCCGGAACCGCAGCCGCAGGCGCCGAACAGCGGGAGACTCCTGATCTCGGCGGGCTGCCGGGTGTCGCGGTCCTGCGTGGGATCGGGCGTGCTGGGGGATTCGGCCATGGGACCCTCCTTCAGGCACGGAGGCGTGCGGGGCGGACCGCGCCGCACAGCTCCTGTTCGCCCATCTCATGCCCACTCGGCCCGGCGCATCAACAGCGCACTGGGGCTTCTCGCGCGCCCCGGGCGTGAATCCCACGCCCGGGGCGAGGGGGCTCAGACCCCTTCGACTCCGGCGGCCGGCTGGATGTCGGGCTGGATGTCCGGCTGCAGCTCGTCCGCGTGCTCGCCGGTGACCAGGTAGACGACGCGCTTGGCGACGGACACCGCGTGGTCGGCGAAGCGCTCGTAGTAGCGGCCGAGCAGGGTGACGTCGACAGCCGTCTCGATGCCGTGCTTCCACTTGTCGTCCAGCAGGTGCTGGAAGAGCGTGCGGTGCAGGAGGTCCATCTCGTCGTCGTCCTGCTCCAGCTGCATCGCCAGGTCGACGTCCTTGGTGATGATGACCTCGGCGGCCTTCGCCATCAGGCGCTGGGCGAGCTGGCCCATCTCCAGGATCGTGGCGTGCAGGTCGTGCGGGATCGCCTTGTCCGGGAAGCGCAGCCGGGCCAGCTTGGCCACGTGCTGGGCCAGGTCGCCGGAGCGCTCCAGGTCGGCCGACATCCGCAGCGAGGTGACGACGATGCGCAGGTCGGTGGCGACCGGCTGCTGGCGGGCCAGCAGGGCTATCGCGCGGGCCTCCAGCTCGTGCTGGAGATCGTCGACCCGCTGGTCGGCCGCGATGACCGTCTCGGCCAGCTTCAGGTCGGAGTCGAGGATGGCAGTCGTGGCGCGCCCGATCGCCGACCCGACGAGCCGGGCCATCTCGACCAGGCCGTCGCCGATCGAGTCAAGTTCCTCGTGATACGCGTCACGCATGTGGTTGTCCCTCTCTTACGTCAGCTTCCGGGGGGTCCGGGGTCCGGGACCGGCCTGTTCCGGCCACCTGGAGGACGGCGGACGGGACCCGTGAACCCCACGCTCCCACGATCCGGCTCGTACGCGTCCGTTTCCGGCACCCCAAATGAACCAACACTGGCTCCTGGGTGAACTCTGGGCGACGAGTGTTCGAGGTCGCACTCGGATGGCTGTGGCCAGGAGCGACGGCATGCCTAACCTGGGTGCATGGACGTGAACGCGGCGGTCGCCGCAGCGGCAGCGATCGCCGGAGTACTTACCGGTGTCATCGCCATGCTGGCGTTCCGCTGGAGCGAGCGCGACCAGAAACGCCCGACCCGCACTTCGCTGCACACGGACCCGGTGCTTCCGCCGGGTGTCGACACCGTGCTCTCCGTGCTCAGGTCATCGGCAGTCGTACTCGACGAAGCGGACGCCGTGGTCAAGGCCAGTTCGGCGGCGTACGCCCTCGGACTGGTGCGCGGCGGCAAACTCGCCGTCGAACCGATGCTCCAGATGGCGCGTGACACCCGGCGTGACGGGGAGATACGCCAGGTGGAGCTGGATCTGCCCAGAAGGGGGACAGGAAGGGGAGAGGCGCTCGCCGTCTCGGCACGGGTGGCTCCCCTCGGATCGCGCCTGGTGCTCCTCCTCGTGGAGGACCTGACGGAGGCCCGGCGCATCGAAGCCGTACGCCGTGACTTCGTCGCGAACGTGAGCCACGAACTGAAGACGCCGGTCGGCGCCCTCTCCCTGCTCTCCGAGGCCGTCATGGACGCCTCGGACGACCCGGAGGCCGTGGAGCGCTTCGCCGGACGCATGCAGATAGAGGCCACCCGCCTCACCAACCTCGTCCAGGAGCTCATCGACCTGTCGAGGGTGCAGAACGACGATCCGCTCGAGGACGCCGAGCCCGTCCGCGTCGACGAACTCGTCGCCGAGGCGATCGACCGCTGCCGCCACCAGGCCGGCACCAAGCAGATCACCATGGCAGCCGGCGGCACCGCCGACCTGAGCCTGTGGGGGAACCGGGGCCAGCTGGCCGCCGCCCTCGGCAACCTCGTCGAGAACGCCGTCAACTACTCGCCCGCCCGCACCCGCGTCGGCATAGCCGTCCGCCGGGTGACGGCACCCGGTGGGGAACACATCGAGATCGCCGTGACCGACCAGGGCATCGGCATCTCGGAGAAGGACAAGGAGCGCGTCTTCGAGCGCTTCTACCGAGTAGACCCGGCCCGCTCCCGTGCCACCGGTGGTACGGGGCTGGGACTGGCCATCGTCAAGCACGTGGCCGCCTCGCACGGCGGGGAGGTCACGGTGTGGAGCTCCGAGGGTCAGGGCTCCACGTTCACCCTGCGGCTGCCGGAGGCGAGTGCGGCCCGCGACCGCGTGACCGATCACCACATGCCCGGCCTCGACGAAGAGGACGAGACCGAGCAGCCCGACGGGACGACCACCGTCACATCCCCGTACGAACCGCTTCCTGCCCCGGAGGTCCTTCCGTGACCCGTGTGCTCGTCGTCGAGGACGAGGAGTCCTTCTCCGACGCCCTGTCGTACATGCTCCGCAAGGAGGGTTTCGAGGTCGCCATCGCGACCACCGGGCCCGACGGACTCGACGAGTTCGAGCGCAACGGCGCCGACCTCGTCCTCCTCGACCTGATGCTGCCGGGCCTGCCCGGCACCGAGGTCTGCCGCCAGCTGCGCGGCCGCTCCAACGTCCCGGTGATCATGGTGACCGCCAAGGACAGCGAGATCGACAAGGTCGTGGGCCTCGAAATAGGAGCCGACGACTATGTCACCAAGCCCTTCTCCTCCCGGGAGCTGGTCGCCCGCATCCGGGCCGTCCTGCGCCGCCGCGGAGAGCCCGAGGAGGTCACCCCCGCCGCGCTGGAGGCCGGGCCCGTCCGCATGGACGTCGACCGTCACGTGGTCACGGTCTCCGGCTCGAAGGTCGACCTGCCGCTGAAGGAGTTCGACCTCCTGGAGATGCTGCTGCGCAACGCGGGCCGCGTGCTGACCCGTATGCAGCTCATCGACCGGGTCTGGGGCGCCGACTACGTCGGTGACACCAAGACCCTCGACGTCCACGTGAAGCGCCTGCGCGCGAAGATCGAGCCGGACCCGGGCGCGCCCCGCTACCTGGTCACGGTGCGCGGTCTCGGCTACAAGTTCGAGCCGTAAACCGGCCCCACGCTCCACTGACACGACGAAGGGCGGGACCCCCGGGAGGGGTCCCGCCCTTCGTACGTGTCAGCTGCGTGCCCGCGGGCCGCCGGGAGCGCCTGAGGCCCTCCCGGACGCCCGGTGCGGGGTCACTGTCCTGCGGACGCCGAGGAGGTGGCCGTGGCCGTGCCCGCGGCGGACGACGACGCGCCCTCCGACGGCTTGCCCGACGTGGACGCGGACGGGGAGCCCGTCGCCGAGCCGGACGGCGAGGCGGAGGTGCCCGCCGACGCGCCGGGTGCCGACGGCATGTCGCTCGGACCCCACTTGGTGAAGTAGCTCTGGGCCGGGACGACGAAGGCGCGCAGGCTCACGTCACCGGTCTCGCTGAAGCCGAAGGTGACCTTGCGGACGCTGCCGTCCATCAGGGCCGCGCTGGGGCTGGTCAGGGCCGCCGAGGCGTTGTCCTTGCCGCCGAGGACGACCGAGCCGCCGGCCGGGACGGTCACCTGGCCCTTGCCGCCGGCAGGCGTGATCTTGATGGCCCCCTCGCCGTTGAGGCCGATCGAGTCGAGGGTCTGCGCGGTGGTGCCGCTGTTGAACAGCGTCGCGGAGATCACCGCCGGACCGGTCGCCTTGGCGTCGGGCTGGGTGATGACGAGAGCGTTCTGGATCTTGATGTTGCCCACGGAGGTGGCCGCGTTGTCCGGCTTGACCTCCAACGTCTGGGCATCGCTTCCCGCGCCGCACGCGGCGAGTGAGGCGATCGAGAACGCGATGACGGCGGCGGCGGAGGCGCCGCGTCGAAGGCTGCTGCTCACGGCGGCGGCAACTCCTTGAACGTGGGCGAAGCAGGGCGACTCCTGTGTAAAGCCGCCCTAAGGGTCTGTCAGCGGCCTTAGGTTACCGATCCGTTCCCGTGCGACCGCACCCGACCCTCCCCAAGGACCCGACTTTGCTCGACGGAAGGGTGCCGGGGTCCCGCCGCCGCGCCGGACACGCGCCCGGGGGGCTCCGGTGCGCCGGATGTGCGCCCCGTTCTTCCCGACCCGCCCGGGCGGGTCGTCGGCTACTTTGATCGCGCCCTCGTCCGCCATTCACATAAGTTCCGCGGAGCCGGCCTTGCGCATTTCGGGGAATGAATGCCGGCCGCCCGGAAAATCGATCACGGTGCCGGAACAGCAGGTCATCGCGAGCCGATCATCACGTGATCACGCACGTGATCACCGGTCGTCTTGATCAATTCCGGATTCGCTCCGCGCCCGGCCGCGCCCATCGAACGGAGTAGCGGAAGTCGCGCTCCTGGAGGCGGACAAATCGGGATGTTCGGACCCTGGTCAGAGCCCCGGGGTGTGTGTAACGTACGCGTTTCTCTCCGCCTGGACAGCCGCTCCCACCTGCGAATACCCTCTTCCGCTCGCCTCCCGCAGCACGTTCCTGTTGTGGTTGTCAAGCCCCGAGATGTGCCCTGACCTGCGAAAACGCCATTCAGAAGACGCCGTTTCCGTGTTATCCTGGATAGCCACGGAAGGGGTACCTGTCACATGACGTTCAAGGTTGGCGACACCGTGGTCTATCCCCATCACGGGGCCGCGCTGATCGAGGCTATCGAAACTCGCCAGATCAAAGGCGTGGACAAGACCTACTTGGTGCTGAAGGTCGCCCAGGGCGATCTGACGGTACGTGTGCCAGCGGACAATGCGGAGTTCGTCGGCGTGCGTGATGTGGTCGGTCAGGACGGGCTGGACCGGGTCTTCGAGGTGCTGCGCGCGCCGTACGCCGAGGAGCCCACGAACTGGTCCCGTCGTTACAAGGCAAATCTGGAGAAGCTCGCCTCCGGCGATGTCATCAAGGTCGCGGAAGTCGTGCGTGACCTGTGGCGTCGTGAGCGCGAGCGCGGACTCTCCGCCGGTGAGAAGCGCATGCTCGCCAAGGCGCGCCAGATCCTGGTGAGCGAGCTTGCTCTCGCGGAGAACACCAACGAGGACAAGGCCGAGGCCCTGCTCGACGAGGTCCTCGCGTCCTGACGCCGGCTCAGTCGCCGAGACGCCAGCCGTCTTGACGTACGCACCAGCCCGCGCAGCTGCGCAATGAATGCCGCGGTGCCCGATGACGCAATTGCTGTCGCCGGGCGCTGCGGCATGTTCGTACCCCGACACACCCGGTCCACTTCGCCCGGCCCACTTTCACCCGGTCCGACCAGGTCCACCGGATGTTCACCCGGCATCGACTGTCCCCCGCCGTACCGGCATGTCCGATACTCGATGTGCCCGGCGGCCGACTCGACCGGATGTCACGGAAGGGTCCCCGGTCAGGGCGTCACGCCCGGCACTCCCCCTCTCTCCGAGCAGGGGGTACTCACCAGGCCATACCCATACCGGTCGAGCACACAAACCTGACAGGAACCGATGTCTGACGTTTCGCTTCCCGCGCCGTCGGGGTCCCGTACCGCAGCCGTGATTCCGGCCGCCGGACGAGGCGTACGCCTTGGTCCGGGCGCCCCGAAGGCACTCCGCGCGCTCAACGGAACGCCCATGCTCATCCACGCGGCCCGCGCGATGGCCGCGTCCCGCGCGGTCTCCCTGGTCGTCGTCGTGGCCCCGCCGGACGGCGCGGCCGAGGTGAAGTCGCTGCTGGACGTGCACGCGCTGCCGGACCGCACCGACTTCCTCGTCGTCCCCGGCGGCGAGAGCCGCCAGGAGTCCGTGAAGTACGGGCTCGACGCGCTGCCGCCCGGCATCGACATCGTCCTCGTGCACGACGCGGCCCGCCCGCTCGTGCCCGTCGACACCGTGGACGCCGTCATCGAGGCCGTCCGGGACGGCGCCCCCGCCGTCGTGCCGGCGCTGCCGCTCGCCGACACCGTCAAGGAGGTCGAGCCCGCGGCCGTCGCCGGGGAGCCCGAGCCGGTCGTGGCCACACCCGTCCGGGCGCGGCTGCGGGCCGTCCAGACGCCCCAGGGCTTCGACCGCGCCACGCTCGTACGCGCCCACGAGACCGTCCGCGACGACGTGACCGACGACGCGAGCATGGTCGAGCAGCTGGGCCTGCAGGTCGTGGTCGTGCCCGGCCACGAGGAGGCGTTCAAGGTGACCCGCCCGCTGGACCTGGTCCTCGCGGAGGCGGTTCTGGCGCGACGGAGGCTCAACGATGGGTTCTGACCCGGCCGGCCAGGCCGCACCCCAGGCTCCGGCGCCCGTGCTCCCGCTCGTCGGGATCGGCACCGACATCCACGCCTTCGAGGAGGGCCGGGAGCTGTGGTGCGCCGGTCTGAAATGGGAGGGCGAGGGACCCGGACTCGCCGGGCACTCGGACGCGGACGTCGTCGCGCACGCCGCCTGCAACGCCCTGTTCTCCGCGGCCGGCCTCGGTGACCTCGGCGCCCACTTCGGCACCGGGCGGCCCGAATGGTCCGGCGCGTCGGGCGTCGTCCTGCTGACGGAGGCGGCCCGGATCGTCCGCGAGGCCGGCTTCACCGTCGGCAACGTCGCGGTCCAGGTCGTCGGACCCCGCCCGAAGATCGGCAAGCGGCGTGACGAGGCGCAGAAGATCCTCTCGGACGCGGTGGGCGCCCCGGTGTCGGTGTCCGGCGCCACGACGGACGGCCTCGGCTTCCCGGGCCGGGACGAGGGACTGATGGCGGTCGCCACCGCTCTGGTCGTCCGGACGCCCTGAGCCGACCACCGTCGCGCGAGGGCGAACGATTCAGCCATTCCGGGATATTCGCATCCGTATGGGTCGCTCCCCTCGTGTCGCCCGGTCGTGTCGCTCCGGTCGCGGACACCCCCGCGATCCGACCGCCGCTCGCCCCGAAGGCACCCTCTGCGGAGCCCGACGGGACGGGCGGCCCGCCGTTTGTCACGAATCCGTGGCCCTTGCGCGGGAAGGGTCGCGGGGCACTACCCGTGGCCCACTACCCTGGAGTGGTGACCATTCGCCTGTACGACACCAGCGCCCGGCAGATCCGTGACTTCACCCCGCTCGTGCCGGGTTGCGTCTCGATCTACCTCTGTGGCGCCACCGTGCAGGCCGCACCGCACATCGGTCACATCCGCTCGGGCCTGAACTTCGACATCATGCGCCGCTGGTTCGAGTACCGCGGCTACGACGTGACGTTCATCAGGAACGTCACGGACATCGACGACAAGATCATCGCCAAGTCGGCCGACCAGGGCCGCCCTTGGTGGTCCATCGGCTACGAGAACGAGCGCGCGTTCAACGACGGCTACGCCGCGCTCGGCTGCCTGCCGCCCACCTACGAACCGCGGGCGACCGGGCACATCCCCGAGATGATCGAGATGATGCGCGGGCTCATCGAGCGCGGTCACGCGTACGCGTCCGACGGGAACGTCTACTTCGACGTCCGGTCCTTCCCGGGCTATCTCCAGCTCTCCAACCAGGAGCTCGACAACCTGCTCCAGCCGTCGGGCGAGGGCGAGACCGGCAAGCGCGACCCGCGTGACTTCGCCATGTGGAAGGCCGTCAAGCCGGGCGAGCCGAGCTGGGAGACGCCGTGGGGGCGGGGCCGTCCCGGCTGGCACCTGGAGTGCTCGGCCATGGCCCACAAGTACCTCGGCAGCGCCTTCGACATCCACGGCGGCGGGATCGACCTGATCTTCCCCCACCACGAGAACGAGATCGCGCAGGCCAAGGGCTTCGGCGACGAGTTCGCGGAGTACTGGGTGCACAACGCCTGGGTCACCATGAGCGGCGAGAAGATGTCGAAGTCCCTCGGGAACTCGGTCCTCGTCTCGGAGATGGTCAAGACGTGGCGCCCCATCGTGCTGCGCTACTACCTCGGCACCCCGCACTACCGCTCGATGATCGAGTACAGCGAAGAGGCCCTGCGCGAGGCCGAGTCGGCGTTCGCGCGCATCGAGGGCTTCGTGCAGCGGGTCGTCGAGAAGGCGGGGGGCGTCGTCGAGCCGTCCGCCGAGGTGCCGCCCGCCTTCGCCGAGGCCATGGACGACGACCTCGGCGTCCCGCAGGCGCTCGCCATCGTGCACACGACGGTCCGCCAGGGGAACTCCGCGCTGGCCGCCGACGACAAGGAAGCCGCCGTCGCCCGCCTCGCCGAGGTGCGCGCCATGCTCGGTGTCCTCGGACTCGACCCGCTCGACCCGCACTGGGCCGGCGAGGGCGACCGCGGCGACGATCTGCACGGCGCGGTCGACACCCTGGTCCGGATGGTCCTCGACCAGCGCGAGGCCGCCCGCACCCGCAAGGACTGGGCCACCGCGGACGCCATCCGCGACCAGCTGAACCAGTCCGGCCTGGTCATCGAGGACAGCCCGCAGGGGCCCCGGTGGACGCTCGGGCCGCGCTGAGCACCCGCTCCGCCGGCCCCGGCCGATCACCCTCGACCTTGATCGATTGTGCCGCCCGGGCCTCCGGGCGGCACACTTCATATACGTACGTACGCACGCCTCACACAGACAGGTAGGTCATGGCCGCTAACAACCGCCGCATGTCCGGCAAGAAGGGCGCGCAGGTCGGCAGTGGCGGCCAGCGACGCCGGGGCCTCGAAGGCAAGGGTCCGACCCCGCCCGCCGAAGCGCGCAAGGGACACAAGAAGAACCGCGTCGCCAACGCCAAGGCGAAGCAGACCCTCCGCAAGCCCGCTCCCCGCGGCCGCGGCGGCAAGGGCACGTCCGAGATGGTCGTCGGGCGCAACTCCGTCGTTGAGGCGCTGCGCGAGGGCGTGCCCGCCTCGACGCTGTACGTCCAGCAGTTCGTCGACAACGACGAGCGGGTCCGCGAGGCGCTCCAGCTCGTCGCCGAGCGCGGCGGCATCCACCTGATGGAGGCCCCGCGTCCCGAGCTGGACCGCATGACCAACGGCCTCAACCACCAGGGTCTCGTCCTCCAGGTCCCGCCGTACGAGTACGCGCACCCCGAGGACCTCGCCGCCGCCGCGTACGACCAGGGCAAGGACCCGCTGATCGTCGCCCTCGACGGGGTGACCGACCCGCGCAACCTCGGAGCCGTCGTCCGCTCCGCCTCCGCCTTCGGCGGGCACGGCGTCGTCGTCCCCGAGCGGCGCGCGGCCGGCATGACCGCCGGTGCCTGGAAGACGTCGGCCGGTGCCGCCGCCCGTACGCCCGTCGCCCGCGCCGCCAACCTGACGCGCGCCCTGGAGTCGTACAAGAAGGCCGGGCTCGTCGTCGTCGGTCTCGCCGCGGACGGCGATGTCGAGGTCGGTGACCTGGAGGCCCTCGGCGGCCCCGTCGTCATCGTCGTCGGCAGCGAGGGCAAGGGACTGTCCCGACTGGTGGGCGAGACCTGCGACTTCCGCGTCCGGATCCCGATGCCCGGCGGCGGCGAGTCGCTGAACGCCGGTGTCGCGGCGGGAGTTGTGCTCTACGAGGCCGCGCGACGACGCGCCTGAACAAACGTCCCAGTCGTCACCCCCGTGGGGTAATCGGGATGTTCGGGACCACCTTGACGCGGTCCGGACAGATCGACGCGGTCAAAGCAGTGTCCTAAGCACACGTCACTCGGTTAGATGAGTGTGGACACCAGAACACCCCGCACACCCACGGGGGACCGCTCGTCTGGATTCGACGACGTTCCCGCGCTGAGCATGGTGAAGGTGCCGAGCGATCCGGCGCAGGTCATCGTCAATCATGCGAGCTTCCGCGTCCAGCTAGGAGCTGCGTCGCGGGGGCAATCCGCGCGCGTCGCGCGGCACTTGAGCCCCGACGACACCGCGCGGTTCCCCGGCGGCGGTACGCCGGGCAGAGCGGGCGGGGCCGGCGGTGGCCGCCGCCGCGCCCCCGTCGTCTGGAGCGGGAAGTCCGCCCCCGACGACACCGGCGCCCACCGACTGCTGCAGGCCGTACGGAGCGCGGGCGTCGGCCACGGCGGCGGCAGTCTGCCGAACGCCGACGCCGGTGCGACCCAGGTCATCCCGCGCATCGGCGAACAGCCCGGCTACGCGGGCGACCTGACCGTCGACACCGTCGAGACACCCCTCGTCGGCAGCCAGCGCGACCCCGTCGGCGACGAACAGCGACTGCTCCCGCAGATGCGCACCGTCGGCAGCGCCTACGACGAACCGGCCTTCACGGACACCGACTTCGAGGACGACGACCTCGACGGCCCGGGCACCGGCGCTCCCGTCAAACGCGGCGAGTCCGACCCGGCCCGGCACGCCTACCACCCCGGCCGCCGGATGAACCTCGGCGTCGTGCTGCTCCCGCTGCGCGTCTTCCTCGGCTTCATCTCGATCTACGCCGGCATGGGCAAGCTCTGCGACCCCGTCTACTTCGACGGCGGCAAGCGCGGCTCCATGATGAAGTGGCTGAACACGCTGCACCCGTGGGAAGTCGCCGAGCCGCTGCGGCAGCTCGCCCTCCAGCACCCCGTCGGTTCCGGCCTCGTCATCGCCTTCTTCCAGGTCATCGTCGGCGTCCTCACGGTCCTCGGACTGTGGCAGCGGGTGGCCGCCGTCGTCGGCGCGATGCTGTCGGCCGCGCTCATCGTCACGGTCAGCTGGAAGACGGTGCCCGCGTACGACGCGCCCGACATCATCTACCTCGCCGCCTGGTCCCCGCTGATCATCGCGGGCGCCCCGGTCTACTCCGTCGACGGCCGGCTGGCCGGCGAGGCGTGGCGCACGCTCGGACCGCGCGCCGACATCTGGGACCTGCGCGGGCGCGTGCTGCGCCGCGGTGCGATCGCCTCCGCCATCGTCATCGGCCTCACGCTGCTCGTCGGATCGCTGCTCGGCGGTGCCGTCCGCGACTCCGACCGTGTGGTCGTCCCCGGTCCCGGCGAGGCCCCGCGCAACGAACTGCCCGGCTCCCCGCTCCCGGAGACGCCCGGCAAACGGCACCAGAAGGCCACCCCGTCGGCCTCCGAGGCGCCCACGCAGCGCAGCTCCTCGACGCCCTCGCAGGCGGCCACGACGCCCGGCGCGACCCGGGACACCGGTTCGGCCGCCGGCGGCGCGCAGCAGCCGAGCCAGACGCAGGGCAGCAGCGGTCAGGCGCCGCCGCAGCAGACCTCGCCCGCCGAGCAGGCCCCGAGCACCACCGCGGGCCCGACCAACAGCGGCGGCACGTCGACCGGCGGCACCGGCTCCACGGGCGGCACCGCTCCCGGCGGCAGCTCGTCCACCGGGCAGCCGGGTCTGGTCGGCGGTCTGCTGGGCTGACCCCGGCCGGCCGCGCGGATCGCGGAGAACGGCGTCAGGGCCCCGCACGGGATCGTGCGGGGCCCTGACGCGTACGGACTGTGCCGGACCGCCTACGGTGCGCTGTGTGGCGTCCTGGGTGGCACGGGGAGGTTCTCGGCGGGCTTCAGCGGCCGGGCCGGACGGCCGCACGTGGTCCCGCGGGTCCCCGGGTGGCTCGGCGGTGCGGGCCGAGGGATCTCAACGGCCCAGGGCCGCAAGCTCCTTCGCCGCCTCCGTGAGGTCCTTGGCGGTGTCGATGGCACGCCAGTAGGCACCCTGCGGGATGGGGAAGCCGGCCAGCCGGTTCTCGCGGGCCAGGCGTGGGAAGGTCGTCCGCTCGTGGTCGCCGCGCTCGGGGAGCAGCCCGGTGAACTCGGGGGAGAAGACGTACACGCCCGCGTTGATCTCGAACGTGGAGGGCGGCGCCTCGATGAAGTCCGTGATGTGTCCGAAGCCGTCCGTCTGGACGGCGCCCCAGGGGATGCGGGGGCGGGCCAGCGCGAGGGTCGCGACCGCGTCGCGCTCGGCGTGGAAGTCGGCCATGTCGCGCAGCGAGAAACGGGTCCAGATGTCACCGTTCGTCGCGTACCAGGGGCGGTCCGGGTGCGGGAGGTGGGCCGCCGCGTACCGGAGGCCGCCGCCACGGCCGAGGGGTTCCGACTCGACGACCGTCGTCACCTTGACCGGGAGCTCGGCCGAGTCCAGCCACGTCTGCAGGACCCCGGCGAGGTGGCCGCAGGAGATGACGACGTCGGTGACGCCCTCCTCGGCGAGCCAGGTCAGCTGGTGCCCGATGATCGGTGTCCCGGTGCCGGGGATCTCGACCATGGGCTTCGGCCGGTCGTCGGTGTAGGGCCGCAGCCGGGAGCCCTGGCCGCCGGCCAGGACGACGGCTTGAACGGGGCGTGCCTCGGCGTTCGGATCGGTCATGACCGAACTGTACGTGGCGGTGTCCGGGCGACTTCGGGAGACCGGTCGGAGGAGCCGGCCGGGGGTGACCGGGGGCGGCCGGAGCCGGCCCGGGGCGACCGGAGAGGTCGGTGGTGGCGCGGGAGGTGGTCGGTGCGGCGGGAGGCCTGCGGTGCTGTGCCCCTCGGAGAGCGCTCGGTGGCCTCCGAGGGGCGATGTCGTCCCCGGAGCGGGGGCGGGGTACCTCAGAAATGGGTGTTCGCCACCCCCGAGGCGAACGCCGTGTCGCAGACGGGCCGCGCGAACGACTGGGCGCGCGTGGGCCCGTACGCACGGACGGCGGCGCGGCCCAGGGCGCGGGCGATGGACACGCAGTGCTTCGCGAGCGACGGGCGCCCGTTCACCGCTTCCTGGAGATGGGTGAGGGCGACGCCCGGGTTCTTCTCCTGGAGCTCCAGGAGGAGTTTGTCGCGCAGGACGTCCTGCGGGGCGCGGGAGACGGCTCGCGAGGAGACGTCTTCGGAGGACGCGGTGAGCACCGAGTTCGAGGGATTCCCCGACCAGTTGACTCGGGTGACCGCGAGAGTCCCGGAGAGCACCAGGACGACAGGCAGAACGAGGGCGAGGGTGCGGCCGATCCGGCGGGCGGGGCCACGGCCACGCCGGGTCGATTGGTTAGTGGTGGAGTGCTTCACGCGAGTGAGGGTAGCGCGGGGTGATGATTTGGCGACATTTAGTCACCGGTTCGGGGGATGGGGAAACCGCCTTTTCGAGGTAGTGAGTTGACGTACAGATATCGAAATGCCCGGTCTGCCGGGGTATTTGTCGACAACGAAGAAGGCCCCGCAGCAGGCTGCGGGGCCTTCTTCGTCAACTTGGGTGAATTCACCCTCTACGGGGTGTGCGTTCGGCCCGGACGACGCGGTCGTCAGTCGGACAGGCGCTCGCCCGTGGAGGTGGAGAACACGTGGATCTCGCCCGGACGCGGCACGACGTGCAGCGTGGCGCCCTTGTCCGGGACGGCGCGGCCGCTGACGCGGACGACGAGGTCCTTCAGCTCGCCGTCGACCTTGGCGGAGCCGTAGACGTAGCCGTCGGCGCCGAGCTCCTCGACGACGTTCACCGAGACGGCGAGGCCGGCCGGAGCGTCCTCGGTGTCCTTGGTGAGCGACTTGGCGGCCTCGCCGTTGTGCTCGACCACGTCGAAGTGCTCCGGGCGGATGCCGACGGTGACCGTGCGGTCGCCCTTGTCGGCGGCGGCCGAGAGGGCCTCGCGGCTCACCGGGACGACGCTGTTGCCGAACTTCACGCCGCCGTCGGTGATCGGGACCTCGACCAGGTTCATGGCCGGGGAGCCGATGAAGCCGGCGACGAAGAGGTTGGCCGGGCGGTCGTACATGTTGCGCGGCGAGTCGACCTGCTGGAGCAGACCGTCCTTGAGCACGGCCACGCGGTCGCCCATGGTCATGGCCTCGACCTGGTCGTGGGTGACGTACACCGTGGTGATGCCGAGGCGGCGCTGCAGGGACGCGATCTGCGTACGGGTGGAGACGCGGAGCTTGGCGTCGAGGTTCGACAGCGGCTCGTCCATGAGGAAGACCTGGGGCTCACGCACGATCGCGCGGCCCATCGCGACACGCTGGCGCTGACCGCCGGAGAGGGCCTTCGGCTTGCGGCCGAGGTACTCGGTGAGGTCGAGGATCTTCGCCGCGTCCTCGACCTTCTGGCGGATCTCGGCCTTGTTGACGCCGGCGATCTTGAGCGCGAAGCCCATGTTGTCGGCGACGGTCATGTGCGGGTACAGCGCGTAGTTCTGGAACACCATGGCGATGTCCCGGTCCTTGGGCGGCAGGTGCGTGACGTCGCGGTCACCGATGTGGATCGAACCGCCGTTGACGTCCTCGAGACCCGCGAGCATGCGCAGGGAGGTGGACTTTCCGCAGCCGGAGGGACCGACGAGGACGAGGAACTCGCCGTCCGCGACGTCGAGCTCGAGCTGGTCGACGGCGGGCTTGTCGCCACCCGGGTAGATGCGGGTCGCCTTGTTGAACGAGACAGTGGCCATGGTGAGGGGCCCCCTTCACCGGCAGGAACGTGCCGGACGATCCGTTGTAAAGGTGGTGATCCACTACGAGATGGTCCGTAGTGGTGTAGTCCACATGGGTGAACTGGTTCAGGACGCTACCTGCCGTTCACGTGTTCTGTCAGTACTCCGGGACCGGTGAAGTTCGCGGAAATTTTCGACAGGGGCCTCTGGTGACGTGGGTACACTGCTCGGGCACGTAACACCGCACGCGCGCGTGCAGGCCTCCTTAGCTCAGATGGCCAGAGCAACGCACTTGTAATGCGTAGGTCGTCGGTTCGAATCCGACAGGGGGCTCCAGCAGAAAGACGTCGGAGGGCGGCGCGGATCATCCGCGTCGCCCTCCGACGTGTGTGCGGCGGGGCTCAGTGATCAGCTGACGCGGGTAGTACCCGTCCATCAGCCGGCGGGCCGGGGGCGTCGACGGTTTCGGGGACGCCTTTCGTGCCCGAAAGGGCAGTCGGCAGGGCAGCCGGAGGGGGCCGCCGGGGCAGAGTGTTCCGCCCCTCGGCCCCACAACCCCTCGGCGGCGGTTCCGGTCCCCGTCCCGTAGATCCTTGGGCCGTGACGGCGCCCGCGACGCGGAAACGTCAGACCGTGAACTTGACCGCCTCCAGGTAGCGGTCGTTCTCCAGGGCGCCGCCGAAGATGTAGCCGGGCCGGGCGTCCGCGCAGCCCTGGCCGCCCCAGGCGTACGAGTGGACCTTGGCCAGCTGGCAGACGCGGCCGGTGCCGACGTTGATGGCGAAGCCGGACATGTTCGGCGCGCTCTGCTTGGCGCTGCCGATGTAGTTGTTCGTGCCGTCGGCCCTGACGGGGGTCCACTGCGGCATCCACTTGCCCCTGCCGTCCTTGGAGGCGGAGTTGTGGACGAAGGCGTTGGCGGACGATCCGCCGCTGCCCGACACCGCGATGTTGAGGGCCTTGATCGGGCGGTTCTGGTTGGTCGTGCCGGCCATCGTGCCGTCGCACACCGGCTTCTGCCAGCCCTGTCCGGAGACGTAGGCGCGGTAGCAGATGTGCCGCCCCGACGGATCGTTCCTGGCGAGCCGCTTCACGGCGCTCGCGGCCGTGTCCTGCGGGGGCTTCGCCGTCACCGTGGCCTGCGGCGGCCTGGCCGTGACGGTGACGACGACCCCTCCTCCGCCGCTCCCCGGCTCCTTCGCCTTCTTCGTCGCGTCCTTCGACTTCTTCGGCTTGGCCGACGGGGACGCCGAGACGCTGGGCGGCGGCGGGAGGCTCGGGGACGAGGTCGATATCGGCCCCGACTTCCCGGCCTGCGGGCTCCTGCTCGTCTCGTCGCTCGACCGGGCGGCCTCCTTGCGGTGCCCGCCGTCGTCCGAGCCGCCGCTGCCGAGGATCACCAGCGGAACGATCACGAGAGCGGCCACGACGAGGGCCACCGGCCCGACGACCATCGGCCGGTGCAGCAGCCCCGGGCCCCGGTACTCGTCGTCCGACTGGCGTGAGCCCGGCCGGCGGACGAGCTGGGGCGCGGGCCGGGCGGCGGCTCCGGCGACCGGGAATCCCCCCTCCCGGCCCGAGTCGGCGCCGAAGCCCGCGACCTCGTCGCCCTCGTCCTCTGCCTCGTCATCGTCATCGTCGTCGTCCGAGTACGAGGGCGACGACGGGTAGGAGGACGAGGGCGCGTTGGGGGCCGGCGGCGGCGGGGGGAGGGGCGCCGACTCCCGCAGCCTCTGCTGCTCCAGCGTGTACGCCTCTACGTCGTACTCGTCGCCGTCGTCATCGGCCGTGTCGTCATCGGCATAGTCATCGTCATATTCGTCGTCGGCGTCATCGTCGGGGGCGGCACCGTCGTCGGCGGCCTCCGCGTAGGAGTCGTCGTCCCACTCGTCATCGGGCTCGCCGGTGAAGTCCCGGGTTCGCTCGGCCTGTTCGGCTTCGGCGGTCGGCGTACCCGTGTGCTCGGATGCCGGGACCGGTATCGGTACGGGAACGGGCGCCGGCATCGTCTCCGGCTGCTGCTCCTGCTGGTCCACCAGCTTGCTCGAACCGTCGGGGGCCACCTCGACGGAGGCCACGTACCCCGCCGACGGGTCGGAGATGGTGGCGGTCACCGTGGTGTCCAGGTCGCGGGCGTAGCCGTGGAGGACGTCGAGGATCGCGGCGTCGACCGTCGCCCCCTCCGCCGCCGGTACGGGCTCGCCGTCGATCGCGGCC
Source organism: Streptomyces sp. NPDC005302 (assembly GCF_040607345.1). Taxonomy (NCBI): domain Bacteria; kingdom Bacillati; phylum Actinomycetota; class Actinomycetes; order Kitasatosporales; family Streptomycetaceae; genus Streptomyces; species Streptomyces sp. NPDC005302. The sequence continues at coordinate 433,462 of NZ_JBEXGN010000002.1, read as the reverse complement.
GAGCCGTCGCCGGAGATGACCACCGCGAAGCGCGGCACCGTCCCGGCCGCTTCGCCCGCGGGCTCCGGCTTGCCGAGATCCATCGGCTTCCCGGGCGCGGCAGGGTCGACGCCTCCCGTGATCGGCTCCTCGGTCTCTTCGCCCCGGCTCATCGCGCTTCCTTCCTGACGTTCCCCGCCGCACGGCTCCGGCAGGGTCCGTCGCGTCGGTCCCCGCGTAGCGCAACGGGTGCCGCCCGGAAACGGTTCAATCCCGCGGCCCCGCGGAACGGGTCCTGTGCGCCCATGCGTTCAGGTCCACGGTCCGCTGCCCCGGAGGGCGGGCGCGGGCGGACCGGGAGGGCAGCGGGCCAAGCCGCCGCCGGAGTTCCGGAACCGTCAAGGCCCCTTGTGTGGAACAGGTGTTCAGTACAGTCCGAAGAGTGAAGGCCTACGAGGAATCCGTGCGTTTCGCCGTGCTGGGGCCGGTCCGGGCATGGCACGGCGAACAGGAGGTGGACGTCGGTTCCCCGCAGCAGCGGGCGGTTCTGGCGGCGCTCCTGCTGCGCCGTGGACGCCCCGTCATGCTCGGCGAACTCCTCGACGCGGTCTGGGGCGAGCGGCCGCCGGCGGCCGCCGTGTCGGTCCTGCGGACCTATGCGTCCCGGCTGCGCAAGGCGCTGGAACCGGAACGTGACTCCGCCGACGCGCCCCGGGTGGTCGTGTCGGTCGGCGACGGCTATCTCCTCAAGGTTCCCGAAGGCGCCCTGGACCTCGACGTGTTCGAGCGCCGGATCGCCGAGGCCCGCCGGCTCCGCGCCGACGGCGAACCGGCCCTTGCGGCCGATCTGCTGCACGCGGCCCTCGCGAGCTGGCAGGGCGCGGCGCTGGCCGGAGTCCCCGGCCCGCTCGCCGAGTCCGAGGCGTCCCGGCTCGACGAACAGCGGCTCGCCGCCCTGGAGACCCGGCTCGACGTGGACGTCGAGCTCGGACGGCACGGCGAGGTGATCGCCGAACTGCTCGCGCTGACCGGCAGGTTCCCGCTGCGCGAGCAGCTGTGCCGGCTGCTCATGCTGGCGCTGTACCGGTCCGGCAGGCAGGCCGAGGCGCTCGCCGCCTATCGCAGGACGCGCACCACCCTGGTGGCCGAGCTGGGCATCGAACCCGGCGCCGCGCTGCGGGACCTGCACGACCGCATCCTCGCCGCCGACCCCACTCTCGGTGCCGGACCGTCCCCGGCGCACGAGCCGCCGGAGCAGGTGGTGCTCTCGGAGCAGGCGGGAACAGCCGACGAACCGGCTCCGCCCGCCGTCGCCCACCCTGCGCGACCAGCTCAACTCCCCGCCGATCTGCCGACGTTCGCTGGACGTTCCGCCGAACTGGAGCGTGCACGAGCCCTGTTGCCCGAGGGCGGCAGCACCCCGGCGTCGGTGGTCATCAGCGCGATCGGCGGCATGGCCGGCATCGGCAAGACCACCCTCGCCGTGCACTGGGCCCACGAGATCGCCGACCGCTTCTCCGACGGGCAGCTCTACGTCAACCTGCGCGGCTTCGACCCGACCGGTGTCGTCGTGACGCCGGAGGAGGCCATCCGTACGTTCCTCGACGCGCTCGGTGTCCCCCCGATGAGGATTCCAGCGGGTCTCGACGCCCAGGCCGCGCTGTACCGCAGCCTCCTCGCCCGGCGGCGGGTGCTCGTCCTGCTCGACAACGCCCGGGACACCGAACAGGTCCGGCCGCTGCTGCCCGGCTCCCCGGGCTGCCTGGTCATCGTGACCAGCCGCAACCAGCTCACCGGACTGGTCGCCGGGGAGGGCGCGCATCCGCTGACGCTGGACCAGCTGTCGCCCGCCGAGGCGCACGACCTCCTGGCACGCCGACTCGGCACCGAACGGCTCGCGGCGGAACCGCAGGCGGCGGACGAGATCATCACCCGGTGCGCCCGGCTGCCGCTCGCCCTGTCGATCGTCGCCGCGCACGCGGCCGCGTACCCCGGCTTCCCGCTCAGCGCGATCGTCGACGAACTGCGCGAGACCCACGGCAGCCTCGACGCCTTCGCCGGCGGCGACGACATCACCACCGACGTACGGGCCGTCTTCTCCTGGTCGTACAAGGTGCTGTCGGCGCCCGCCGCGCGCCACTTCCACCTGCTGAGCCTGCACTCCGGGCCCGACATCTCCGCGCCCGCCGCGGCGGCGCTCACCGGGCTGCCGTCCCGGGAGGCCCGCGGGCTGCTCGTCGAGCTGACCCGGGCGCACCTGCTCACCGAGCACTTCCCCGGCCGCTACACCCTGCACGACCTGCTGCGGGTGTACGCCGCCGAGCGCGTCCGCGCCGAGGAGACGCCCGAGGAACGCGACCTCGCGGTGGAACGGCTGCTCTCCTGGTACCTGCACACCGCCGAGGCCGCCTACCCGCACATCACCCCGCACCGGCGCCGCATCCCGCTCGATCCGCTGCCCCCGCTGTGCCGGCCGCTGGAGTTCGGCACGCAGGACGAGGCCGTGCGCTGGTGCGAGAAGGAGCGCGGCAACCTCGTCAGCGCCGTGCACCAGGCCGCCGCGTCCGGGCATCCCGGGATCGCGTGGCGGCTGCCCGCAGTGCTGTGGGGCTTCTTCTACCTGCGCAGCCACATCCACGACTGGCTCGACACCGCGAAGGCCGGGCTGGCCGCCGCCGGCGCCGCCCACGACCGCCTCGGTGAGGCGCAGGGACTCGCGGACGTGGCCGCCGCGCTGCGCGGTTCGGGCCGGCTCGACGAGACGATCGACCACCTGCACCGGGCCATGACCGCCTACCGCGACCTCGGCGACCACGACGGCAGGGCCTCGGCCGTCGCCAACCTCGGTGACGCCTACCTCCAGTCGGGGCAGTTCGACAAGGCCATCGAGTACACCCGGCGCGGACTGGCCATCGAGCGCGTCATCGGCGGCGCCTGGGGTGAGGGCATCGCCCTCAGCAACCTGGGCGACGCCTACCAGAAGCTCGGCCGTTTCGACGAGGCCGTCGCCTGCCTGGACCAGGCGCTGACCGTCCTGCGCGCGGGCGGCAACCGCTGGGTCGAAGGCGTCACCCTCGACATCCTCGGCACCGTCCACCGGCGTCTGCGGCGTCACGACGCCGCGGTCGAGTACCACCTCCAGGCGCTCAGGACCCACCGGGACATCGGCAACCGGTGGGGCGAGGGCCACACGCTCGGCAACCTCGGGGACGTCCACCTGGACGCCGAGGAGCCGGAGGCGGCGCGCGACAGCTGGCGCCAGGCGCTGGCGATCTTCGTGGAGTTCGACCATCCCGACGCCGAGAAGGTCCGTGCACGGCTCGGCCGCCTGGAGGACGGGCCGTCCGACGCCCGTGCCCCGAGGGCCGAGCCGGGACGGACCGCCTGACATGAGTCTCCTTCGACGAGGGGCCGGCCGCGGCCCGGGGGAGGGCCGCGACCGGGTTCCACCCGCACAACGGGGCACGGGGGCGGACGGTTCAACGCCGCGGCAGGTCAGCCCGCGTCGTGGTAGACCCGGCCGCTCGCGTTGGCGGTCGCCCCGTCGTACAGGCCGGTCGGGCTGGTCACCGTGGAGAGCGTGAACCACGCGTACCGCTCCATGAAGTCCAGCCCGTTCAGCATCCGCGTCGACGAGCGGATGAAGTCGGTCTGCTCCTGCCCGCTCGGATAGCGGGGCGTGCCCTTGGAGAAGTCGATCAGGCCGTACTCCGTCAGCCAGACCGGCTTGTGATACCGGTCGTGCACCGCCTGGAGGTAGCCGCGGAGCTGGTTGGCCGCGTCGGGTCCGAAGTCGGCGCCGTACCAGTGCACCGGGATGAAGTCGACGCGCAGTCCGCGCTGGGCGGCTCCCTGCATGAACCGGTCCAGCCAGCCGCCGGCCACGTCGGCGCCCGTGGCGACCGCGGGAGCGCCGAGCCGCAGACCAGTCGCCTCCAGCCGGGGCCACTGGTCGAGCGCCTGCTCGGGCGTCATGTTCGCCTGGGTCGGCGAGTCCGGCTCGTTGAAGCCGAGGAGTTCCTTGCCCTCCTTGGCGGCCTGGCCGAGTTCGGCGTCGGTGACCGAGCCGGGACCCCAGATCATCGGGACGTAGTCGACGCCGTCCGGCCTGGTCACCGCGCCGGTCGAGGACGCCCAGTTGAAGTACCAGGAGGCGCCGGAGTCGGCCAGCGCCTGGGAGGCGCCGTCGACGGGGTTGAGGCTTACGCCCTTGCGCCCGGCGGCCGGGGTCTTGTTCTCCGGGGCCGGCTGGGTGGCGGCGGGCTCGGCCGGGGCCGCGCTGCCGGTGCCGAACGCGACGGTCAGTCCCGTGCACTTGGTGCACTGGTACATGACCTTGTTGCCCGGCTCGGCGTCCTGCTTCGACCAGGCGTACGCGGTGGGGCACTTCTGGTTGACCATGTCGCTGTAGCCGGTCTTCGCGTCCCGGTTCGGGTTGACGCACACCAGCGGCTTGCCCGTGCCGGGGTCCTTGGTGAGGTTGTCGGCCGGGCACGCGGACAGCAGGTCCTCCGCGCAACCCGCCACTGCGCACTCGCCGCTCGCGGGCGGTGCCACGTCGTTCGGGGTGATGGTGACGGGCGCGGCGACGGCGTTGACGTAGCTCACGTCGTACCAGGGGGCGAGCGAGTCGGCCGGGTCGAAGTTGAACTCCGCCAGCCCCGTGGGCTGTTCACCGGTCGAGCAGCGGTCCGCGTGCGGTCCGCAGTCGCCGACGGCACAGTGGAACGTACTGCCGTCCTCGCCGCCGCAGCCCTGACGGGCGAAGAAGGTGCCGCGCCAGTGCCCGGCTCCCGCGCGCTCGGGGACGGTGACCGTGGCGGACTGGCCGGGGTCGAGCGCCGGGAGGCCGGTGAGCGCGGTCGAGCCGTCGGCGTTGACCGTGCTGCCGACCCAGATACGGCTGTCCGTCCTGTTCTGCAGGGTGACGGTGTGCTCGGCGACGTCGGCCGCCGGCGTTCCCTGGATGCTCTGGCCGCCGGAGCGGTGGGACTGCACCGCGAGGGCGGTGCCGGTCACACCGACGACGACCAGGAGTAGAGCCAGGAGTAGGGATGTACGTCTGCGCATAGAGCGTGCCTCTCCGTGGGGCGTTGCGCCGGTTCGGCGATCAGGTGGCGTCGCCGCAGGCACCACGGATGGGCGGGGGTGGATGGTTCACCGGGCGGGGGATGTCACGTGCGCCGTACCGGCCTCTGGACGGGCTGTCTCTGCACGCCGTGCGCCGGAGCCGCGGACCGGGTGGTCGCGTCGGAGCCGCTGGAGGTCGAGGCGGTCGGGAAGGCGTCGCGAGTGTCCCGCAGGGACTGGTGGCCCTCCCGGCTGAGCGGGGAGGGCGGGAGGACCGGACTCTGCTGTGACGGGGCCGGGACGGCCCGCTCCGGCAGCGGGGAGACCAGGGACGCGTGGTCCGGCGCGGGGGAGAACGGCTGGGCGTGGGCCGGCAGCGGGGAGACCGGGGCCGCGTCGCCCAGCACGGGGGACACGAGCTGCGCTTCCGCGGGAAGCGGCGACACCGGCTCCCGTCCCGAAGCGGGGGCGAGGGTGTCGTCGCCGGACCCGAGTCCCAGACTGCCGTTCTGCGCGGCGAGGAAGCCGTGCCCGGCGAACATGTCGCTCTCCCGTGGCGTCAGGGTGGCGGTGCTGGTCCGCTCCGCGAGGCTGACGCGTTCGGCCTCCTGGAAGCCGAGGCCGTCGGTCATCTCGTCCGGGCGGGGGGCGGCGAAACTGCCCCTGGACGACGAGGGGACGACGTCGACCGCCGGTTCGCCGAGGTCCCGGGCCGGGCGTTCCCATCGCGAGCGGGTCTCGTCGCCGGGTGCGCCCGGCCGCGAAAGCGCCCGCTGCCGTGCCGCCTTGTCCGCCGCCGCCACCTCCGGTGCCACCTCCCGCAGATGCGCGTTGACGGCGCAGCGGGCCACGAGCGGCATGCTCTCGGGGGACTTCTCGAAAGCCTTCCGGTACTTCTTGTCGCTCCTGACCAGGTGGAGGACCGCGTTCTCGAAGGTCTCGCGTTCGTGCGCCGGAAGCCGGCGGATGCGTTCTTCGAGACGTGCCATCCCGGTGTGGACGAGCGTGTCCGCGGGGGCTGTTCCGGTGGGCGGCGGTGTCGTCGGCGACGGCTGCCCGGGACCGCCCGGAGCGGTCGCGGCGGCCGGGTCGAAGGACCCGTCACTCTGTCCGCCCTCCTGGCCGCCGGGCGCGGAGCCTCCGCCGGCCGGTGCCGGGCGTGAGCCGCCCGTGAAGCGCGCGAGGAGTCGGCGCAGTTCGGCAGCGAGCCGTTCCCAGATGCCCTCCCCGTCCGTCCGTCCCGCCCCGCTCCGGTCCTGGCCCCGCAGGCCGTACTCGGTCTTGAGCAGGTCGCGCGCCAGCCTGGCCCCGGGATTCCTCCGGGTCAGCCGCTTCGCGTTCCGGGGAGCCACGTTCTGGTCCGCCATGGTGCCGCTCACGCCCCGCGCAGCTCGAAGCCGGCCGGCAGGGGCAGCAGACCCGGCGGCAGCGTGGTCTCGGGGTACCAGGGGGCGCCGTCGGCCGGGCACGGCAGCGTCTCGCGGTCGTAGCAGCCGGTCGCCCGGGACGCGGACCGGCGGCGTTCCAGCAGGCCCTGTGACGCGAACCTCCGTGCGCGGGCAGCGGACATGTGCGTACCTCCTCAACCTGGCGGCCGTGCGGGGTCGGCGGGCGCCGACGTGGTTCGGCAACTACAACGGGTCCGGAATGCGCGGCAGTTCAATACGGACGGCGCCGACACGGGCACGGCGACGGTGGCATCGGTCGAGGAACCTCCCGGTGGCACGCCCGCGGTGTGCCCAAGGGGTGTCACACGCTCGGGGGGTGCGACACATCGCCGTCCCAGCCGTCCTCGTCCGCAGCACCACGAAGGGAACCAGCACCGCCCGCGGCCCCGCGGCCGGGCGCCTGAGGAAACCAGGTCCGCCATCGACGCGGCCGCCGGCCGGAGAGCGCTCCAGCGGGCGGCCGCGGCCGGTCCGACGGCACCTACTTCTTGCTCGGGCCGCCCTGCTTCTTCCCCGCCAGCCACATCAGCGTGGAGGACGGTTCCTTGGTCTTCTTGCTCTTCTTCGAGCTGTTGTGCCCGTGCCCCCCCGAGGCACTGCTCGCCACCGGGGCCGGAGCCTCGGACGGCGGGCTGGGGTGCCGCTGGGTCGGCTGGAGCGGTGCCCCGAAGTCCGAGGAGGCCGAGCCCGTGCTCGGAGTGCGCTCCTGCGTGTTCGTGTAGGGACTGAAGGTCTGAGCGCCGTGGACGGGCGCCGGCGGATACTCGAACGAACCGGTCTGGAGCGGAGACTCGGACTGCGGGAGGGTGCTGCCCATCGCCTGGGGGGTGTACGAGTACGAGGGAGTCGTCACCGGATTGGCGGTGTACCGGAGACCCTGCGGGAAGTAGCTTTCGCTCGCCCCGGGAGCGGACGCCGTGGGGGAGTAGTCGAGAGTGGGCGCTCTGAACGGCGCCATCGAGGACATGCCCTGGTTCAGCCCGGCCTCGTAGTTCTGCGCGCCCGGCCACGCCGGGGTGCCGGCCGCCCGCAGCACCTGCTGCTCCCTGAGGGCCGAGAGCTTCTCGTCCAGGGAGTGGACGGCGGCCGCCTGGGCCTGCAGTTCGGTCCGAACCGCGTCGATCGTCTGCTGCCTGGTCAGCGGCTGTCGCGCGGCCGTGGTGTCCGCGACGGACATCTGACGGGTGACGACCCGCGACAGCTGTTCCTCACCGGGGCTCTCGGCCCGCTGTGTGCTCGGTGCGCCCGGGTCCGCCAGGACGACGACCGCGCTGGGGTCGTCGAAGGCCTTGTGGAAACTCTTCAGTGAGAAGTTGCTGGCCGCGCTGTCCTGAGAACTCGACGAACTCGCCGAGGACTTGCTGGCGTTGCGGGCCTTCTCCTGGTTGCGCCAACGGTTCTGCTTGTCCCAGAAGTCGGGGTCCTGGGGCGAGGGGATCTGGTCGAACGAGTTCTGCGAATGGACGTTGAACGTCGCCCTCGTCTCCAGCGACCAGGCCTGCGACTCCTGCGAGTCGTTCCTGAATCCCATCACCTTGACGTGCAGGTTGGAGACCTCACCGGCCTCGATCCGCTTCTTCAGGTGAGGCCACTCGTGCTTGGTCAGGACACTGCCGTCCACCTTGCCGCCGAGCATCACCGCCTCGACGGGGCCCCGGGCCGCGTCGACGTAGTGACTGGACATGTGTTCCCAGAGCTGCGCTTGTACGGGAGCGTCCGACCAGTTCTCGAATCCGAAGTTCTTCCCGTTGAAGATCTTTCCCGGGAACGACGTCTCCAGGATGAGACCGCCGGCCTCGGCGGCCTTCTTCGCCGGGTAGTAGGGCTCGGTCTTGCTCCACAGGTACTTCTTGTTGAAGGTGTCCTGGGCCTTCGCGTCCCGCTCCGCGGCGAAGTTCTTGTTCCTCTTGTTGTCCCGCCACCATTTGGCCGGGACGTGCAGAGCGTTCGTCCGGTCGAACTCGGCGATCAGGTTGGTCGCCGCGTCCGCGGCCCAGGCCGGGTTGGGAGTGTGCTGTGCCTGGACCCAGAGCCCGTTCTTGTGGAGCTGGGTCATGTAGCCGTCGAAGGCCTTCATGAATTGCTTGTCGTGGTGGAGGCCGTACTTCTTGAGGTCCGACCTGATCTCTTGTTCCTCGGCCCTGAACTGCTGCTCGTTGAATCCCGCCATCGTGAGGTCCTCCTCGCCGGAGCGGCGAAAGACGCGCCACTCGCCCGCGTTGTGGAACAGTCGTGCCGATTCAACGGCCGCTGCGGCCGGGCGGTTCAACCCCCTGTGGGGGGCGGTGATTCGCCGGTTCCGTGAACCCCGTACCGCACGGGCGCGTTGTGGTCCCGGACGAGACCGACCCGTCAGGGAGGAGCGCCATGACCGTTCAGACCGGAGGCACCGCCGAGCAGGAGGCTCCGGCTCCGCCGCCCGCGCCGAAGTTCATCCTCTATCTGGAGGGGCCGGAGTATGGCCAGGCGCTGCGGCAGCTGACCCTGTGGGTGCATCACGTACTGCTGCCGGTGTACGGCCGTGAGGTCACCTCGCTGGCTCCCTGGTGCTCACGCTGGTGGGACCACCCGGAGGCGGTGGCCCAGCTGCACGGACTGTGGCTCGCCTGGGGGGAGTTGAGCGACACCGGCTCCGAGTCCGGGATGAGCGGTCCCGCCAGCTGGCACCGGGACTTCCTCGGGCCGATCATGCAGAACCTGCGGGACCCGTCGGGTGTGTTCGCCGGCTGTAAGTCGGGGTCCCACCGGGCGAAGGAGGCCCCCGTGGTCGACGCCGTCGACCCGTTCGGACCGCCGCCCGCGCAGGGTTGATTTCAGGGCGTACGGGCACGGCGTGGGGCGCTGCCTACGGGCACGGCGTAGGCACGGACGGGAACGAGGGGCGGGCCACCGTGGCCCGCCCCTCGTCGCCGTCCGTGGCCAGGTCCTCGGCCAGGTCCTCGGCACAGGGCTCGCCCCCGCCGGGTTCACGCGTCCGGTCGGACCACCCCGAGGATCTCCATCGACGCGGCCGGGGAGACGTACACCCAGCGGCCGGGGCGGGGGGCCTGGATGATCTTGCCGTCGCCGATGTAGAGGGCGACATGGCTGGCGTCGGCGAAGTAGATGATGAGGTCGCCGGGGCGCATGTCCTCCATGGGGACGTGCTTCAGGCGGCGCCACTGCTCCTCCGAGGTGCGGGGGATGACGTGGCCGGCCGCGAGCCAGGCCTGCGAGGTGAGGCCGGAGCAGTCGAAGGAGTCGGGGCCCTCGGCGCCCCACACATAGGGCTTGCCGATCTGGCGGGTGGCGAACGCGATCGCCTTCCGGCCGGCCGGGGTCGCGTCGGTGCCGACCTTCTTGAGGATGCCGGTGTCCACCCACTTCGTCTGGGCGTCGTCGGCCTCCTTCTTCTCCAGCGCGGCGAGCCGTTCGACCTCCTTCTTCTCCAGCCGCGACTCCAGTTCCTTCGCCTCGTCGATGTGCTTCTCGACCGACCGGCGCTCGGTGTCCTGGGCGCGGCGGCTCGCCCGCAGGCTCTTCAGGACGTCTCTGGCCTTGTCGGTGCGGGTGCCCAGATCCTCGCGGGTGGCGGTCAGGGCGGCCAGCACCCCTTGGGTGGCCTGCTGGGCCTGACGGGCCAACGCGGCGTTTTCCAGCGCGTGTTCGGGGTTGTCGGCAAGGGCGAACTGCATCTCGGCGGGCAGGCTGTCGCCCCGGTACTGGGCGCGGGCCGCCGCACCGGCCAGCCGGGTGAGACGGCCCAGCTTCGTCTCGGCCGTCTCGATCTGGTCCTGGAGCGTGTGGACGCGCTTCTCCTGCCCGGTCACCTTCTCGTCGGCGGCGTTGTACTTGTCGGTGGCCACTTCCGCGTCGTGGTAGAGCCGTTCGAGTTCGGCGTGCACCTCGGTGAGGGTGCCGGGCTCGGGTTCGGCCCGGGCCGGCTGCTGGGCCGTCGCCGTCAGCGCGAGGGCCAGCGCGAGGGTCGCGGCCGTCCGGTGGCCGGGTGCGCGCAGGGTCCGTCTCATCTGGGCCGAAGCTCCTTTCGTAGGCGCCGCATGGGAGGGAGGCCGGGGGTCGTCCCCACAACGGGGCCGTGCGGGGCGGCGGTTCAAAGCGACGGTGTGAACCGGTCGGACACCGGCGGACGTTGTGCGTCGAAGGCGGTCGTGGACGAAGGGGTGGGGATGGTCGCGGAGTTGGTGCCGCTGGCGCTGTGCACGGGGTTCGGCCTCGGGTTCCTGACGCTGGCGGCACGGTCGGTGATGGGAGCCCTGCGGCTGTGGCTGCGCGGGCTGCGGGTGATGGGCCAGGTCACGCCCCGCAAGGTCGCCGACCGGAGGCCCGGCGGGCTCGTGGTGTTCTCCGACCACCTGGGGCGCGGTCTCGTCTTCGATCCCGGGTGGCGGGGGCCGCTGTGCGGGCTGCCGCCGGTCGGCGGCACCGTGCCGGTGGTCTACGCGCAGAACCGGCCCGCCGCGGCCGGGCTGTGGACGCTGCGGTATCTGCTGGCGCCGTCGTTCGGCTGGTTCCTGTCCTCGACCCTGGCCTTCGGCACCGGGGTCATGGTCTCGTCGTGAACGGACGTGAGGGCGGGACGGGCGGCGGTGCCGTGCGGGGCGGCCGGGTCGTCGAGGTCGACGTGCTGCGCGGGTTCGCCCTGTTCGGCATCCTGCTCGTCAACGCCCAGCTGATGGCGGGCCCGTACACGGCGTTCGGCGGCGGGCCCGGTGCCACGGCCGTGGACCGGGCGGCCGCCTGGGGCGTGACCGCGACCACCACCGTCTACCAGCTCTTCTCCTTCCTCCTCGGCTACAGCTTCGTCCTCGACCGTCGCGCGGGCCGCCCGTCGGACACCGCCTCCGGGCTGCGCCATCTGCGGCGCACGGCAGGGCTGTTCGGACTCGGACTGGCGCACGCCGTGCTGCTCTACCCCGGCGACATCCTGATGACGTACGCCGCTCTCGGCCTGATCCTGTACGGGCTGCGTGACCTCACCCCCCGGGCCGCCGTGCGGGTCGCGGTCTGTCTGGTGGCGGGCCTGGCCGTGCTGCTGCTCGGGTACGGGCTGCTGACCGTCGTGCTGACCGAACCGGTCACCCCCGCCCAGTACGCGCCGCGGGTCGCGGACACCGTCGCCGCCTACCGCGGCGGGTTCGGCTCGGTGATCGGGGCCCATCTGCGCGAGCTGCCGTCGGCGCTCGGCGCCAACCTGCTGTACGCGCCGGACATGCTGGCCGCGTTCCTCGCCGGCCTCGCGGCGGCCAGGACCGGACTCGTGGAGCGGCGCGGCCGGGACCGGGCGTGGCTGCGGCGGACCGTGCTGCGGTGGCTGCCCGTCGGCCTGGTGGGCGGCGCGGTCACGGCCGTCTGCGCGAACGGGCCGCTCGACAGCCGCTGGTTCCTGGTCGGCCACGCGGTGTCGCTGCTGACCGCGCCCGCCCTCACGGCGTCGTACGGGTGCGGGGTGCTCCTGCTGGCCGGCGCGGTGCGCCCGGCGGCGGACGTGCTCGCCGCCTCCGGGCGCATGGCGCTCAGTCACTACCTCACCCAGTCGCTGGTCCTCGCCTGCGTGTTCACCGGCTACGGGTTCGGGCTCTACGACCGCGTCGGCACCGCCGCCGTCCTCGCGGGCTGTGTGCTGCTGTACGGCCTCCAACTCGGCTACGGCCACTGGCTGATGGGCCGCTTCCGGTACGGGCCCGCCGAGCTGCTGCTCAGGACGGTCACGCTGGCGCGGTGTCCCGGCCGGGCTCCGGCTTGTGCAGGGTCACGCCCGGCAGCAGACGGCTCGCGGCCCGTTCGGTGATCGCCGCCGTCTCCGCCTTCGCCGCGGCCGAGATGGCACCGGCGCCGGGCTCCTTGTACCAGGGGCGCAGCCGGATCAGGGCGGGCCTGACACCGGTGGCGAGGAGCAGCGCCGTGCCCTTCGGCAGGGCGCGGATCCGGTCCGGCGGCAGGACGGCCTCCTGGCGGTAGGAGTACGACCGTGACGTGCCGTCCTTGCCCCGCGAGATGCTCGGCGTCTTCACGTCGTGCTGGCCGACCAGGGTGGAGATCTTCTGGACGAAGTCGGCGTCGTCGAGGCCCGCGCCGAGGAGCTTGACGGTCGCCGCGCTCCACAGTGCGTCCATGCCGACCTCGCCCCATACACGGGCACCCTGCCGGTAACTCTGCAGCAGCGTCACGACGTTGATGCCGCGGGAGCCGAAGTGCGAGTAGAGGTCGGGCAGATCGGAGATGCGGCAGACGTTCGCCGCCTCGTCGAGCACGGCGGTCAGCGGCGGGTCGAGGCGCCCGCCCATCCGCTCGGCGGCCACCACGCCCGCCCGCATCGTCGCGTCCGCGAGCCCCGCGATGACGCCGGCCGCGGAGCCGCCGCCGTCCTTCGACAGCAGGTAGAGCGTGTCGTGGCCGAGGACATGCCGGTCGGGCCGGAACTCCGGGAGGTCGGGGTCCGGGGTGACCCAGGCGAGGATCTCCGGGTCGAGAAGGCAGGAGACGGTCTGCCGTGCCGTCTCGTAGATGCCGTCCCGGGTCTCCACCGCGCCCCGAACCGTGCCCTGCAACTGCTCGGCCATCGCGACGAGTCCGACCTCGCGCAGCAGGTCGATCGGGGTGCGGTCGGCGGGGTCGGCGAGCCAGGCGAGGAGGTCGGTCAGCGGGGCCCTGCCGCGTGCGGCGGCGAGGAACAGGGCGGTCAGGGTGTTCTGGGCGGCCGAGATCCAGAAGTCCTTCTTCGCGGTGTCGTCGTTGACGGACGCGACGAAGTGGCCGGCCATCCGGCGGGCGCCCTCGATGGTGTGGCACTCGCCGAGGATGTTCCACCACAGGGCGCGCGGCGTGTGCGCGATGCCCTGCGGGTCGAACGTCCAGACCGTGCCCGCCTTCGCGCGCTCGGCGCGGGTGACGGCGTACACGTCGGCCTTGTTGGAGGTGAGCAGCACCGCGCCCTGGGCGCGCAGGACGCGGGGCACGGCGATGCCGGTGGACTTGCCGGCCCGCGGCGCCATCAGGTCGAGCTCCACGTCCTCGTAACTGCTGCGCAGCTCGGGGCCCTTGGGCTCCAGGTCGCCGAGGAGGTTGCCCGTCTCGTCCGGGTGCACGTGGTCGCGGCCCTTGAGGCCGGGGCGCAGTTCGCGGGCGCGGGACTCGATGCCCTTGGGGCACATGGCGGCGAGTTCCCGCCGTCCGGCCAGGCCCTTGGGACGCGCCGAGTGGTCCATGAAGAGGCGGACGACCAGGGCGAGGGGAACCGCGATGAGGACCAGCAGCCCGAGCATGCCCGCGTAGACGGCGGCTGGCGGCGCGGCCGGCCACAGCGCGCCGGGCCCGTCGGAGACCAGGTGGGCGATGGTGGACAGCGCGAACGGCGGGGCGTCCCAGCCGTTGCCGGAGAGGCCCGCGCCGAGGGTGCCGCCGGACCAGGCGACGGTGAACATCACCAGGCCGGTGCCGGCGACCGCGACGATCGCCCACGGGAGCATGTCGTGCAGGTCACCGCCGCCGCCGCGGGGCGCGCTCACGCCGTCCACCTCCCCGAGGCGTCGGCGCCGGGCCCGCCGGGGAGTCCGTGGACGCCCTCCCGGGCGGCCCGCGCTACCTGCTGCGCGGCGCGCGCGGCGGCCTGTTCGACGGCGTCCTCGTTGGGCGTCCAGCGGGTGTTGGTGTTGTGCAGGTGACGCTCCGCGTCGGTGATGGCGACCTTGATGGGGATGCCGGGGCGGCCACCGACCTTGATCAGGAAGCGGCCGCGCCCCGGTGGCTCCTCGTTGTCGCCGTTGACACCCCAGCCCGGCGGTGACGACCAGGACGACACGAGTTCGATCTCGCGCCGCGACAGGCCGACCACCTTGCCCAGGTCCTCCATCTCGGTCCGCGGGAGCCCGGCGCACACGACCATCCCGGCACGCTCGACGAAGCCGCGCGCCTTGGCGCGGTCCGCGTCGGTGCCGAGCGCCTCGGCGTCCTTGAGGGTGTGGGTGATCTTCGCGTCGCCGAGGCCGAGCGAGCGGTTGAGGCGGGTGAGCGCGTCGATGCGGTCGACGATGCCGGAGGCCGCGCGCAGCGGGCGCCACAGTTCGTCGAGGACGGTGAAGAACCAGCGCCTGGGCGCGAGTCCGGCGTCCGCGAGGGCGTGCGAGGCCGCCACCGTGCCGAGTCCGTCGGACCAGGCGGCGAGCATCGCGGCGGCCGTGAGCTGGGTGTCGGCCTCGCCGATGCCGGAGATGTCGATGCACACGGCGGGCGCGTCCGGGTTGATCCGGGTGGATGTCTCGGAGGCGAAGGTGTCGCCGAGCGGGCCGTCGAGGATGCCGAGCAGGGAGCGGTGCAGCGGGTCGACGGCGTCGCGGTAGCGGGCGTCGTCACCCCGGTCGAGCGTGACGGCGCGGACCCGGGGCGGGCCCTCGGTCAGGACGCGCAGCACGTCGGGCAGCAGCACGGTGCGGCCCACGGGGGTGCGTTCGCGCAGATGGTGCAGGACGGCGGAGAGCACGGACTGCTCGTGATCGTCCATGGGGCGTCCGCGGACGATGGTGATGAGGGCGGCGACCATGTTCAGGACGCGGCCGTGGGCCTCGGCCTTCAGGACCTCGCCCGCCTCGCCGCCGATCTTCGCGGCGGCCGCGCCCATCGCACCCGGGTCGAGGACGTTGATGCCGCCCCGGCCGCGGCCGATGGAGATGACCTGGCCGCCGAGCGCGCGCACGGTGTCGGCGTAGTCCGGCTTGAGGTCGCCGAGGACCAGCGGGACGACACCGGTCGCGGCGAGCCCGATCAGCATCCGGTTGACCAGGGTGGACTTGCCCAGACCCGGCATGCCGAGCATGAACAGGGAGGGGTTGGAGATGTAGCGGGCCCGGGTGAACCAGTTCAGCGGGTCGCCGCACACGGTGGCGCCGGTGAACAGATGCTGACCGAGCGGTACGCCGGTCATCGGCGAGCCGGAACCGGCCGCGAAGGGCCACATGCCGCAGGCCTGCACGGTGGTCGCGCGCCACATGGTGGGCGGGTCCATGTAGCCGACGCGTCCGCCGCCCACGCCGTACCAGCCGCGGTGCGGGACGAACAGTTCCTTGGCTTTGCCCGGCGTCTTCTCCTTGCCGGACCTGGCGGGCTTGTCCGGCGGAGCCGGTCTGCCCGTCGGCGCGGTGCCGGGCGCCAAGGTGGTCGCGCTGTCCGAGGCGGCGGACTTCGCCGCCTTGGACCGCTTCTTCCGCCCGGCCGGCTCCGGCCAGGGCTGCGCGCCGGTCCCGCCCGGCGCGGGCGCCGTGAGCGCCTGCTCCTCGGCGAGCCGGTCGGCCCGCTCGGCCAGCTTCTCCTCGCGGCGGCGGCTCACAGTGCCTCCTGCAGCTCGTGCGGGATGAGGGTCTGTTCCCAGGGGAGGATCCCGGCGGGCAGGGTGCAGCTGAACGCCGCCGCCTGCATCCGGTCCGCGGGCCGCATCAGCACGCGGGACGCCGCGGTCAGGTTGCGCACGGTCACGCTCGCGTCCGCCAGCTCCTCCATGGTGTCGACGGTGACCGTCAGCATCAGTGAGAACTCCACGAGTCCGGCGCCCGACGCCTCCTCGGCCGCAGTCTGCTCCGCCGCCCGGACCTCGGAGGCCGCGCGGGCCTGGACCATGCCCTTGCCGGACGTCGCCATGAACTGTGCGCTGCGCCGGTCCGCCTCCACGATGCGGGCCGAGGTGGCCGGGTCGATGGGGCGGTAGACCAGGGCGACGCGCTTGCGGCGGGTGCCGGGGGCGGCCTCCAGCATGCCCCGCAGCACCGAGGAGCGGATCGTGCCGCGCGGCGCGAGGGTCAGCAGCCAGGTCCGTGAGACGCCGGAGTCGTGCTGGTAGCTGTTCACCGTCTCGACGGCGGCGGCGGGGCCCGCGTCGTCCCACTCCAGGCCCGTTCCGCCCGTCTGGGCGCGGGCGGTGAGGACGTCGGCGGCGACGGCGGGGTCGTAGGCGACCCGGACGACCTCGGCGATCCGCTCCGCCGACAGCGGGTACGCGGCACCGCCGCCGGCCGCGACGAGTCCGCTGAGCAGACCCGGGATGCGGATGGCGAGGTCGGTGATCACGTCGTCCTTCTTGCGCCGCTGGCCCGGCGGGACCCCGTAGGTCAGGGTGATGTACGTGTGCATCTCCGAGGACGCGCTCGGATACCGCTCCACGACCTCCTCCATCACGGCACGGGCGGCCGGCGGGGCGTCGGGGTGGATGCGCGGCAGCACCTCGTGGGCGAGGCGGGTGCCCGGGTCGGGAGCGGTCTCCACGATCACGGAGGCGCCGCGCAGGCCGGGTTCGTGGGACAGCCGGGCCAGCCACTCGCCCCACAGCGCGACCCACACGTCGACCTGGTCGGGGTCGATGAGCGAACCGCCGTCGGGGTCGCAGCCGAGGACGATCGTGTACAGGTTGCGGACCGGGTGGTGCAGGACGCCGAAGGGGCGGTCGTACGCGTCCCGGCCCTCGGTCGCGGTGACCTTGTTGAGCAGGCCCGGCGGGCGGAACCGGCCACCGGGACGGGCGGACAGCGGACCGGAGACGTACAGGTGCGCGCCCTTCGCCTTGCGGCGCCACCAGCCGATGCGCAGGGTCATCAACTGGTAGACGTTGCGGCCGTCCTGGGTGCGGATGGAGAGCGGCACCAGGAACAGGACGACCGGGACGAGCACGACCAGCGCCGCGTACAGCGAGATCAGCGACGCGAGCAGGGTGACGATGAGACCGCCGAACACCCCGAAGGTGCCGACGAGTCCGAGCGGTCCGAGCCCCGGTCGCCGTGGCCTGCGCCAGTTTCCGTAGGTCGGATGGGTGGCGGCTTCCGTGGACATGAGTCCGGTTCCCTTCGTGAAGTGATGGGGGGGGCGGCGAGGCGGTGCGCGACGGGCGGTGGGGAGGAGACCGCCGGACTCCCAGGGGGGAAGGGAGCCCGGCGGCCGGTCGAGGGGGAGACGCGGGGCGGACGCGTCAGAGGCGTGGTCCGGCCGCCGTCGGCTCCCCGTGCGTCACTTGTTGTTGCCCAGCTCGCCGTCGGCGCCCTCCACGGCGCCGGAGACCGTCGAACTGGCCACCTGCGCGGCGGCCACCGCCGCGAGCACCGCGACCCCCGCGGGTCCCGCGGCCGCCGCGGCACCGCTGCCCGCCGCTCCGGCACCCGAGGCACCACCGGCCCGGCCCGCGGCAGCCGCGCCGTTCGCGCCGCCCGATCCGGTCGCGCCGGCCTCGCCGCCGCCGCCGGAGGAGCCGCCCGCGCCGGACGAACCGCCGGACCCTTTCGCGCCGCCCGTGCCGGACGCCCCGCTCGGACCCACCTGCGCGCCGCCGCCGGAGCCGCCGCCCCGGCCGCCGAGCTGCACCGCGCCACTGGCCAGGTTGGAACCCGCCTGCCCCATGCTGGACATCGGGTTGCCGGTGCCCATGGCGGCGGTGGCGGGCACGATCAGCTTCAGCAGGGCGGGCAGCGCGATGGCGGACAGCAGCATCACGCCGATACCGGCGATGCGGGTGTTGATGGTGGCCGCGTCACCCGTGCCGCTGTTCTGGCCCGAATTGATCATCGCCATGCCCGCGTTGAGGACGAGGGCGACCGCGGGTTTGTAGAGCAGCCAGGCGATCATCCAGCCGACGTGCTTGCGCCACCAGCCGGCACCCCAGTCCGTCATCGAGGCCGCGGCGGCCAGCGGAAGGGTGCCCAGCA
Organism: Streptomyces sp. NPDC005302; assembly: GCF_040607345.1. Taxonomy (NCBI): domain Bacteria; kingdom Bacillati; phylum Actinomycetota; class Actinomycetes; order Kitasatosporales; family Streptomycetaceae; genus Streptomyces; species Streptomyces sp. NPDC005302. The sequence continues at coordinate 415,290 of NZ_JBEXGN010000002.1, read as the reverse complement.
GCAGCATCATGACGCCGAGCCGGATGTACATCAGGATCGTGTGGATGATCCCGGAGATCAGCAGCAGGAACGCGAGGACCAGCAGCAGGAACGACTGGATGCCGCTGCCGTCCGAACAGGCTCCGACGTTGTTCAGCGAATCGCGTACGGCGTTGTTGAACAGGTAGTTGGAGTAGCTGTCGCCCACGGCCGCGGCGGCCATGACGACGGTGGTGGCGGCGCCCGACACGAGCACCACCCGCATGATGCCCTTGAGCGCGGTGCGCCCCGCGTCACCCTTGCGTTCGATGGCCATGCGGCAGGCGGCGAAGAGCAGCGAGCCGACGGCCAGGTAGACGACGATCCACTGCGTGTCGGCGCTGATGCCCTTCGACGTGTCGGTCTGCTCCAGCGTCGGGACGTTGGTGGTCAGCGCCGCGAACACGGCGACCGCGCCCGCGAGAATGGTCTTGGCGATCAGGTCGACGATGGTCCCGATGGGGTCGCCGAGAAAGCTGAAGAAACCCTTCACCAGGTCGATGACCGGATTTCCGGACGTGCAGTTCACGTCAGACCCCCCAGAGGGTGAAGCCGTTGGTGCTCTGGACGGAGGACACCGGGGAGTGCAGGGATCCGTTGTCGTCGGGCCGCACCTTCCAGTCGCCGCCGCTCCAGCGCAGGGAGATGTTGGTCGCCGCATATCCCTGGGCGCTCTTCAGGAGCAGCCGCACGGTCGCCGCCGACTCCGAGTACGAGGTCACCGAGAAGCCGGCGTACGAGGCGACGGCCGCGCCGTCGCTCTGCGCGTCGGTGTTGGCGACGGTGGCCCGCTGGAACTCGAACATCTGGCGCCCCTGCCCGGCCACCACCTGCTGCTCGGTGACGGTGCGCCAGTGCGATCCGCTCATCTGCGAAGGGATGATGTGCGCGGCCAGCGCGGCCCCGGCGGGCGTGTGCGCGTAGCACCACCACAGGGGCCCCTGGATCAGGGTGGGGCCCGCCGAGGCGGAGACCGGCACCCGCGCGACACCGAGGGTGCGCCAGGTCACGTCCTTGGGCGCGGCCTTGGGCAGGGCGGAACCGGCGCTGTCGTCGGTGTCACAGCCCTTGGGGCGTCCGTCCTTCGTGGCGGAGGCCTTCGACAGCGGTCCTTCGGAGGCCGCGGAGTTCGTACCGTCCGCGCTCGCACCCGGTCCGGACAGCAGGCCGGCGATCCCGCCCACCACGACCACGATGCCGATGAACCCCGCCGACAGCTGCCAGCTGCGCTGCTTGTAGTACGGCCCGGTCTCCGCGGGCCGGCGCTCCCTGCGTGTGAACTTCACGACCGGCGCCCGCTTACGCGAAGACGAAGCTGATCAGCGGGCCCGCGGTGGCGACCAGGACACAGCCGCCGAGGACCATGCCGAGGCGGCTCATGTGCTCCGAACTCTCGCCGCGCTTCACGGAGACGGCCATCATCGCGCCGGTGATGAGGACACCGGCGACACCGGCGGCGGTGCCGGCCCAGGCGGCGATGCCGAGGACCGTGTTGACCTTCGCGGTCAGCTCGCCGGGGGCGTTGCGGGCCGGCTGGGGAACACCGGCGGCGAGGATGTTGGAGGCTTCGTACAGCAGAGAGGACATGGGGATCTCCGAGGAATCGGCGCCCGGCACGAGCGGTGGGCGACTGGGTGACTGGCGTTGCGCGAAGGTGTTGCGGGGTCAGGGACCGAGGAGCTGGAGGCTGCCGAGGGCCGCGACGAGCGGCCCGGCGCAGGTGGCGACCAGGCAGCTGAGGGTGACGAAGAAGACGCCGCGGAAGTGCTCGCCGCCCTCGCCGGGGTCGCCGCGGCGCAGCTGGAGCGCCATCTGGATGCCGACGATGATCAGTCCGCCGACCCCGCACGCCGAGGCGCACCAGGCGAGCAGGCCGAGGATGGTGTCGGCACCCACGGGCGGGGTGTACGCGGCGAGGAACCGCGCGTCGAGGAGGGGTGGGGTCATGACACGGCTCCCTCGCCGTAGAGCTCGCCGCCCACCAGCCGGGACAGCGTGGCGAGTTGCCTGGGGACGGACCTCGGCCGGCCGCCGGTGCGCCAGGCCGGGATCCACGGCACGCGGTGCACGCGGGCGACCGAGCGGAGCACGCGGATACGGCGGAGCAGGCTGAGCGGCAGCCGTCCGGGGGCGTCGGCGACGAGGACCACGCCGAGCAGTTCGAGTCCCTGCGGGGCGTTGCCGTCCTTCAGCGCGCCGAGTGCCTGGGAGACGGACTGCAGTCCGCGCGCGCTGGTCCTGCCGACGAGCACGACCCGGCGGGGTTCGCCGCGGGCGGGGTCGGGCCAGCGGGCTCCCACGTCGACTCCGCCGAAGGCCTCGACCATCGAGGTCGCGCCGGACCCGCCGTGGGCCTTCACCCAGCCGACGTCGTCGCGCGACTTTCCGCGGACGGGCCGGGGCCGCTTCGCCTGCCCCCACCCGGCCTCGGCGTCGGAGGCCGGCGCCGTACGCCGCGCACCCGCGGCCCGCGGTGAGCCCGCGGACTTGGGACGCGGGGCGGCGGGGGCCTTCCGGGCGGCGGGTGCGGGTGTGGGGGCCGCTGGGGCCGCCGGCTGCGGGGCCACCGGGGCGGCGGGCGCCGAGTACTGCGCGGCGGGAGCCTGCTGGAACGTCGGCTGCGGTGCTGCCTGTTGCACGTACGCGGGCTGAACGGGGGCCGCCGTGTGCGGGGTTGACTGGACCTGCGGTGCGGCGGGCTGCACCGGAGCCGCCTGCACCGGAACGGAGTGCGGCTGCGGTGCCGTGTAGGCAACGGGAGCGGCCTGCGCCGGAGCCGCCTGAACTGGGGTCGCCTGTACGGGAGTCGCCTGTACGGGCTGGGCGGCCGGTGCCGCCTGGGGTATCTGCTGGACCGCCTGGGGTATCTGCTGGGCCGGGGCCGCCGGGGCCGCCGGGGCCACCGGGGCCACCGCGGGTCCGGCCGCCTCCGCGGGAACCGTCCCGTCGGTGTCAGGAGCGGGCCGCGCTTCCGGAGGCGTCGGCTGTGGGTTCTTCGGTCCCCGTACCCATGACCCCGGGCCCGACGGCAGTGCCGAAGGAGTGCCCATGTGTGCCCCGCCCCCCTCTTCGCTCGTGAATCCGCTGCTCTGGCTCATCTGGTTTCCACTGGTTTGAACTTATTTGCTCCGGGCGCCGTTTGGATCTGTCGAGCCCGTCGGACAGCACAACGGGTCATGTGGCCACAGCGGTTCAAGGTGTGGGGAAGAAGGCGGGCGCCATGAGTGGAGAAGGCGGAGAAGGCGGTGCGTCGACCGCCGTCCGGAACGGCCTCATCGCGGGCACCGGCTGCGGCTGCCTGCTGTCGCCGCTCGCCCTGGCCGGCACGCTGGTGGTCGTCGTGATCCTGGGCGGGTTCGGCGTTCTGCTCGCCCCGCTCATCGCGCTCTACCTGCTGTTCCACGGCGGTGGCGGGGATCCCCCCAGCCAGGACACCGCGGATCAGACGCTCAGCATCTTCCAGGGCGACGGCAAGGGGCAGCTGGACACCTCGACGGTGCCCGAGGACCTGGTGGACCCGATCCAGAAGGCCGGTGAACTGTGCGGCGCGATCGGCCCGATCGTCATCGCCTCGCAGATCGAGAAGGAGTCCGGCTTCAACAAGTCGCTCGTGGGCCCGAACGGCGAAGAGGGCATCTCGCAGCTGCCGCCCGAGATCTTCAAGCAGTACGGCAAGGACGACGACGACAACGACAAGACCTCGGCCCTGGACGCGGAGGACTCGATCATGGCCCAGGGCCGGTACATGTGCGAACTGGCCAAACAGGGACAGGCGTTGATCGACAGCGGCGAGATCCAGGAGACCGGCGAGGACGGGACGAGCAACACCTCGCTGGACCTCGCCCTTGCCGCGTACGACGTCGGGATGGACGCGGTCAAGGCGGCGAAGGGCGTGCCGCAGACGAACGAGGCCCAGGGGTATGTCCTCGCGATCCGCGCCCAGTTCGCCAAGTACCAGGGCATCGGCGCGCCGCCCTCGGGCGCCACCCCCGGCGTCACCCCCGACCCCGACGCCACCACGACCGGCCCCGCCGCATGAGGAGGACAGCGATGGCCCACTTCGACGTGTACATCTCGGGTGAGGGGATCGCCGAGATCGACGGACACACCCTCGTCCCCGCGCCGGGCCAGCCCGTGCACGAGGCGGTGCTCGACCGGTTGCAGACCCACGCGCAGGAGCGCGGTGGCGCGGTCGAGGCGACGGTGTACGACGGTCCGGACGCCGCACGGTTCGTCCTCCAGGTCCTCCCGGACGGCTCCAGCCACGTCCTCGACCCGGCCGAGCCCCCCGCGCCCGACTCCGCCCCGGCCGAATTGGCACCCCCGGCGCCTGTCCCGGCCCCCGCACCGGCTGTCGCCCCGGCCGAGTTCGTGACGCCGGCCCCGGCCCCTGCGGTGACCGCCGCGCCTACGGAGGCTGCCGCCCCGGCCGGGTTCGCGCCCCCGGCCCCCGCACCGGCTGTCGCCCCGGCCGAGTTCGCGACGCCGGTCCCCTCACCTGCGATGACCGCCGCGCCTGCGGCGACTGCTGCCCCGGCCGGGTTCGCGCCCCCGGTCCCCGCACCGGCTGTCGCTCCGGCCGAGTTCGTGACGCCGGCCCCGGCCCCTGCGATGACCGCCGCGCCTGCGGAGACTGCTGCCCCGGCCGGGTTCGCGTCCCCGGTGCCTGTCCCGGCACCCGCGTTCGCACCGGTTGCCGCTCCCGCTGAGTTCGCGACGCCGGCCCCGGCGCCCACCCCCTTTGCCGCCCCCGCCCCGGTTCCGGCTCCCGCGGCTGTCGTCGTGCCGCCGTCCGCCGCGGCCACGGCCTCCGCCGTCGCCACCGCGGTGGCCAGGGCCCGGGCCACCGCCGCCGCGCGGGCGGAGGTGCCGGACCCGGCGGCTGTGACGGCGCCCGCCGTGCGCACCGACTTCCCGGACTGGCTCACCCAGCGGATCGGCCGCATCAACGCACTGGCCGCCGCGGGCATGCTCGACGAGGCGTTCGACGACGCGACCGAGCTGCGGGAGAGCCTCACCGAGTCGATGGGCGCCGAGCATCCGCACGCCGTCGAAGCGCGGGCCGTCGAGGCCTACCTCGCCCACCTGCGCGGCGACCACCGGGAGGCCATCGTGCTGGCCCTGGCGGTGGCCCGGATCCGGTGCCGCGCGCGGGACGGCCGGGCCCCGGCGGAGGTGGCGCGGGCGGCGGCCGCCTGGCAACAGCTCGACGACGACCGGGCGGTGGTCGCACACGGCCGCGAACTGCTGCACATGTGGACCACGTTGGAGCGCAACGGCCTGCTGCCCCCGGGCTACGCGGCCCTCGTCGGCCAGGTCCGCAGTCAGGTGGAGTCGCTGGCGGCCTACGTCTGAGTCACGGAGCGCAAACCTCACGCGTACCTCTGGTCACACCCGTCCCGACCAGCTCGTCCATCGATCCGTACAACCGATGTCAAACGAACGTGGAACACCCCTCGGAACACTCCGTTCCCCAGGAGGCCCCGGCTCCTCGTACCCCCCATGGAGCCGGCCATTCCCAAGGAACAGGAGCACACCATGAACGTGACGGTCATCGGATCGGCGAGCGCGGTCTCCGCCGAGGAACGGGCGCTGCGCGACCTGTACCTGGAGCACGGACCCGCGCTCTACACGTACGTGCTGCGCATGCTCGGCGGGGACACGCACCGTACCGAGGACGTCATCCAGGAGACGCTGCTGCGCTGCTGGAACAAGCGGAACCTCGTCGACGACGAGGGGATGGCGGTGCGCCCCTGGATGTTCCGGGTGGCCCGCAACCTCGTCATCGACGGACACCGGACCCGGATGGCCCGGCCGTTGGAGATCGGCGGCGCCACCTGGCTGAGCGAACTGGGCGCCGAGGTCGACGACATCGAGCAGATGCTGTCGTCCATCGTGGTGCAGGAGGCCCTGGAGACGCTCACCCCCGCCCACCGGGACGTCATCCGGGCGACGTTCTTCGCGGACCGTACGACCCAGGAGGCCGCTGACGCCCTCGGCATCCCGCAGGGCACGGTCAAGTCCCGGGTGTACTACGCCCTGCGCAGTCTGCGGCTGGCCCTGCGCGACCAGGGCGTCGTCGTGGAGGAGGCGGACCGGCAGCCGGCACGGACCGGGCGGCCGAACTCCCGGCAGGCGCAGGACCGGCAGGCGCAGGACCAGCAGACGCAGCACCCGCAGGAGCAGCACCAGCACGCGCGGGACCCGCAGCCCCAGGACCGGCAGGCGCCGTCCGGGCACCCGGAGCACGCCGCCGCCTGATCACGTGCTCCCGCTCCCTCCCGGACCGGTGTCACCCCGGCCCGGCTCGTCCAGGCCGCGCAGGGTCTCCCGCAGATCCGGGGCCTCCGGATGGCCGGTCTCCTCCAGGAGAGCGAGCGCCCTCCCGAACGCGGCGACCGCCGTCTCCCGATCGCCCGCGGCCAGGTGCGCGTCCCCCGCGTGCCGCAGGGTGTCGGCCTCCAGGTAGTGGTCGCCGATCTCCCGGTAGAGCGTTACCGCCCGCTCGAAGCGTTCGACCGCCGCGCCGTACTGGCCGAGCTGGTGATGCGCGTATCCGACGCTGTCCTGCGCCGCGGCCTCCCCGACCGGGTCGCCGATCTCCTGATGCAGGGCCACGGCCTTCTCACAGTGCTCCAGCGCCTTGTCGTGCTCGCCGAGCAGGATGTACGTCCAGCCGACCTCGTTCAGGACGATCGCCTCACTGCTCGTGCTGCCCTCGCCCCGGTACAGCTCGCGGGCGTGCGCGTAGTGGTCCAGCGAGACGGCGAACCTGCCCTCCCCGTTGGCCTGGTAGGCGAGGCAGCGCCGGGTGCGGGCCTCGCCGAACGCGTCGCCCTCGGCCCGGAACAGCTCCAGCGCGCGGACCAGGTCGCGGCGGGCCTCGGCGGAGTGCGCGAACCGCGTGTGGAAGAAGCCCAGTCCGCGCAGTGCGTGCGCCTCCCCGGTCCGGTCGCCGACGGCACGGGCGGCGCGCAGCGCGGCACTGTTGATCTCCATCAGGTCGTGCCAGAAGCCGAGCCGGTCGAAATAGAGGTCGAGGCCGACGGCGGTGCGCCAGGCGTGGTCCTCGTGGCCGAGGGCGGCGGCCTGCTCGACGACGGCGCGCAGTACGTGGCGCTCCGCGCGCAGCCAGTTCATGGCCTGCTTGCGGCCGGTGAACCGCAGGGGCCCGCTGTCCGTTGTGCTGGACGGCAGGGGGAGGGTCTCGCGCAGCGGGCCGATGGTCGCGGAGGCGTTGTGGGTGGTGTGCAGGTAGTGGTCGTGCAGGCGCAGCAGTGCCGCCGCGCGCCGCTCCGCGCCGTCCTCGGCGTCGGCCAGTTCCCCCGCGTAGGCGCGCAGCAGGTCGTGGAAGGCGTAGCGGCCGGGCGCGTGTTCGCCGAGCAGGCTGGCCCCGGTGAGTTCGCTCAGGCGCGCGCGGACCGTGCGGGCCGGCTCGGCGGCCAGGGCCGCGGCCGCGGCGGTGCCGATGTCGGGCCCCGGGTGCAGGGAGAGCCGGCGGAAGAGTTCCGCCGCCTGGCGCGGCAGCGCGTGGTAGGACCAGGAGAAGACGGCGCGTACGTCCGTGCGCGCGTCGCCGCCGGTGAAGGCGTCCAGGCTGCCGTGGTTCTCACGGAGTTCCGCGGCGATGTCCGCGAGCCGGAACCCCGGGTGGTGGGCGGCCCGCGCGGCCACGATGGCGAGGGCCAGCGGCAGCCGGGCGCACAGCTCGACGATGGCGTCGGTGGCCTGCGGTTCCGCTTCCACCCGTGCGCGGCCGATGCGCCGGGTCAGCATGGCGCGCGCCTCGTCGCCGGTGAGCGGGCCGAGGGTCAGCGGGTGGGCACCGTGTCCCGCCACCAGGCCGGTCAGCCGGCTGCGGCTGGTGACGATGACCAGGCAGCCCGGTGTGCCGGGCAGCAGCGGCCGTATCTGCTCGGTGTCGCGGGCGTTGTCGAGCACGATCAGCACGCGGCGCCGGGCGAGCACGCTGCGGTAGAGGGCGGCCTGCGCGTCGAGTCCTTCGGGGACGGCCTGCGGGGCCACGCCGAGCGCCACGAGGAACGTCTCCAGCGCCTCGGAGGGGTGCATGACGGAACCGCCCTGGGTGTATCCGCGCAGGTTCACGTAGAGGCTGCCGTCGGGGAAGCGGTGGGCGACCCGGTGGGCCCAGTGCACGGCCAGCGTGGTCTTGCCCGCCCCGGCCATGCCGTTGACGAGGCCGATGACGGCCTTGTCCGGGTGGTCGGCGGCGGGCAGCAGCGCCTCCACGAGACCGAGTTCGGCCTCCCTTCCGGTGAACAGCGCCAGATCTGCCGGGAGTTGGGAGGGCTGGGTGTCACCCCTGGGCCGTACGGGCTCGGTCCCGTCGTGGTCGTCCGCGGGTCCGGTGCTCGGTCCGGCCTCGCCGTCGGCGGTGGTGGAGGTGGTCGCGGAGGTGGCGGCGGCCGGGACCGGTACGGCCGGCGGCGACAGGTCCGGGTCGCCGGACAGCAGCCGTGCGTGCGCGGCCCGCAGCGACGGGCCGGGTTCGATGCCCAGTTCGTCCACGAGGGTGCGGCGGGTGCGCGCGTAGATCTCCAGGGCCTCGGCCCGCCGGCCGCACCGGTGCAGGGCCACCAGCAGCAGTTCGCACACCGCCTCGCGCAACGGCTGTGCCTCACGCAATGCCTTGAGCTCGGGCAACACCGCCTCGTGGCGGCCGAGTTCGAGCTCCACGCGCAGCCGGTACTCCTGGGCGCCCAGCCGCCGCTCGGTCAGCCGCGTGCGCTCGGCGCGGGCGAGCGGGCCGGGTACACCGCCCAGCGCCGGGCCCTGCCATGCGGCGAGCGCGCTGTCGAGCAGCCTGGCCGCGCCGCGGCTGTCGCCCGCGGCGCGGCGCCGCTCGGCCTGCGCCAGGCACTCCTCGAACACGCCGAGGTCGCTGGTGATCTCCTCGGTGCGCAGGGCGTATCCGTCGCCGACGGACACCACGAGCCGGGGCGGAGCGCCCGCCGGCCGGGCGGGCTCCAGCAGCTTGCGCAGCCGGGACGCGTAGGTGCGCAGCATGGGGACGGCGCCGGACGGCGGGCTGGGTCCCCAGACGCCGTCGACCAGTTCGCCGACGCCGGCCGCGCGTCCGCCGCGCAGCAGCAGCACCGCGAGAACGGCCCGCTGCTGCGGCGGACCGAGCGGCAGCTCCGTGCCGGCCCGCCAGGCCCGCAGCGGGCCCAGTAAGGAAAAACGCAGAACTTCGGCACCACCGGTAACGCTCACGGCACCGGAGAGTAGCGAGCCACTGTTACGAACACTCTGTCGAACGTGAGATTCATGTGTTCGAGCCATGTATTGGGCGCGATGTCGGGGTCGCTCGGTACGGAGTGGCCTGTTCCGAATGTCGCCGGAACGCCGATCACATAAGGGACACTACTGGCATGGGTGAGGCCGGCCGTGCGTGGTGAGCGGGGTATCCACAGGGTGTGGACATATGTGCGCGGTGCTCCGGGCACGTACATCTGGCTGGCGATCCTGTTCGTCACGACCGTCGCTCTGCATCACATGTCTCCGGATTTCGAAGCGGAGTTCCTGCGGCAGCGCTCCACGAACCTGCACGAGCTGTCGAGCAACCCGGTGCGGGTCCTCGTCGCCAGCGCGATGTGGATCGACGGCGGGCACTGGGTGCCGTACGCCGTGCTCTACACCGTCTTCCAGGCGCCGGCCGAACGCTGGCTGGGCACCGCGCGCTGGCTCGCGGTGAACGCGGCCGCCCACGTGCTGTCCACGCTGATCAGCGAGGGTGCGCTGCTCTGGGCGATCCGCCACGGCATGGCCCCGCACTCCGCCGCCGACACCCTCGACATCGGCGTCAGCTACGCGCTCGCCGGGGTGATCGGCGTGCTCACCTACCGGATCGCGACGCCCTGGCGGTACCCGTATCTGGTGATCGTGCTGGCCGTCTACGGGGTCCCTCTCGTCACCGGGCGCACCTTCACCGATCTCGGGCATTTCACCTCCGTCGTGATCGGTCTCGCCTGTTATCCGCTGGTCAGAGGGCGGGGAAAAGCATGGAATCCGAAGGAGACAGTCACCGCGTTCAGGGGTTAACGTCCCGCTCATGAGCAGCTCGGCAGGCAACGCCGTGAACGGCGGCATCTCCTTCTGGTACGCGGACGACGGCTTCCCCGCCCCCCGGGAACCGCTGCCCGGCGACGCGACCGCCGACGTCGTGGTGGTCGGCGGCGGCTACACCGGACTGTGGACCGCGTACTACCTGAAGAAGGCCGCGCCCTTCCTGCGGGTGACCGTCCTGGAGCAGAAGTTCTGCGGCTACGGCGCCTCGGGGCGCAACGGCGGCTGGCTCTACAACGGCATCGCGGGCCGCGACCGGTACGCGAAACTGCACGGCAAGGAGGCGGCCACCCGCCTCCAGCAGGCCATGAACGACACCGTGGACGAGGTCGTCCGGGTGGCCGCCGAGGAGGGCGTCGAGGCGGACGTCCACCAGGGCGGAGTCCTCGAAGTGGCGTACACACCGGCCCAGTTGGCCCGGCTCAAGGCCTTTCACGCGCACGAGCTGTCGTACGGCGAGAAGGACCGCGAGCTGTACGGCGCGAAGGAGACCGCCGAGCGGATCCGGGTCGCCGACGCGGTGGGCTCGACCTGGACACCGCACGGCGCCCGGCTGCACCCGGTCAAGCTGGTCAAGGGCCTCGCCGCCGCCGCGGAGGCCCTCGGCGTGACCATCCACGAGCAGACACCGGTGACCGAGATCCGCCCGAAGCACGCGGTCACGCCCTACGGCACCGTCCGCGCCCCCTACATCCTGCGCTGCACCGAGGGCTTCACCGCGAACCTCAAGGGCCAGAAGCGCACCTGGCTGCCGATGAACTCCTCGATGATCGCCACGGAGCCGCTGACCGACGAGCAGTGGGCGGCCATCGGCTGGGAGGGCCGCGAGACGCTCGGCGACATGGCGCACGCGTACATGTACGCCCAGCGCACCGCCGACGGCCGCATCGCGCTCGGCGGACGCGGCGTCCCGTACCGCTTCGGCTCGCGCACCGACAACGACGGCCGCACCCAGCAGGCCACCATCGACGCCCTGTACGAGATCCTCGTGCGCCTCTTCCCGCCGCTGACCGGTGTGCGCGTGGCCCACGCATGGTCCGGCGTCCTCGGCGTCCCGCGTGACTGGTGCGCCACGGTCACCCTGGACCGCTCGACGGGCCTCGGCTGGGCCGGCGGATACGTCGGCTCCGGCGTCGCCACCACCAACCTGGCGGCCCGCACCCTGCGCGACCTCGTCCAGCAGGACTCCGGACAGGCGGGCGCGACCGAGCTGACCGGCCTGCCCTGGGTCAACCACGAGGTCCGCAAATGGGAGCCGGAACCGTTCCGCTGGATCGGCGTGCACGGCATGTACGCCACCTACCGCACCGCCGACCGGCGCGAACTGGCCGCCCACAGCGCTCAGTCGTCCCGGCTGGCCCGGCTCGCGGACCGGGTGGCCGGCCGGCACTGACCCCGGTCCCGCCGGCCACCCCGGCCACCCCGGCCCATGGAGCCGCCGGGCCTCAGGCCGCCGACTCCGGGACCGGCGCGTCCGGCGCGAGGTGTTTCGGGGCCTTGGCCGTGACCATGAGTCCGGCGATCAAACCGGCCGCCAGCATGATGCCGACGGCCCACCAGATGGCCACCGTGTACCCGTGGACGATGCCCTCGCGGATGACCAGGTCCTTCTGGGCGGGGTTGCGCAGATGAGCGGCGATGAACGTCGCGCTGCTGGTGGTGGCGATGGTGTTCAGCAGCGCGGTGCCGATGGAACCACCCACCTGCTGCGAGGTGTTGACCGTCGCGGAGGTCACGCCCGAGTCCTGCGGGGCGACGCCCGCGGTGGCCGTGGCGAAGACCGGCATGAAGGTCATGCCCATACCGAAGCCCAGCAGGAGCAGACCCGGCAGCAGTTCGCCCGCGTAGTCGGAGTCGACGGTGAGCTGGGTGAAGAACAGCATGCCGCCGGCCGCGAGGACCATGCCCGGGACCATCAGCCTGCGCGGCGCCACATGGGGCAGCAGCCGCGCGGAGACCTGCGTCGAGCCGATGATGATGGCGACGGTCAGCGGCAGGAACGCCAGACCCGTCTTCACCGGCGAGTACCCGAGGATGACCTGGAGGTAGTAGGTCATGAACAGGAACACGCCGAACAGGCCGATGACGGCCAGCCCCATCGTCAGGAAGCAGCCCGCGCGATTGCGGTCCGTCACGATGTGCAGCGGCAGCAGCGGACTCGGAGCCCTGTTCTGCCACCACACGAACGCGACCAGCATCGCGACGCCGAGCGCGAGGAGGGCCAGCACGAGGGAGTCGGTCCAGCCGCGCGACCCCGCCTCGCTGAACCCGTAGACGATCGCCACCAGTCCGCCGCAGCCCAGGATCGCGCCGGGCACGTCGAGCCGGACGTTCTTGTGGCCCGGCCGGTCGTGCAGCAGCGAGTACGCGCCGAAGACCGCGATCATCGCGATGGGGATGTTGACGTACAGGCACCAGCGCCAGTTCAGGTACTCCGTCAGCAGTCCGCCCGCGATGAAGCCGATCGCCGAACCCGAGCCGGCCAGCGCGCCGTAGATGCCGAAGGCCTTCGAGCGTTCCTTCGGATCGGTGAACGTCGTGGTCAGCAGGGAGAGCGCGGAGGGCGCGAGCAGCGCGGCGAACGCACCCTGGAGCGCGCGGGCGCCGAAGAGCATCGCCGACGTGGTGGCCGCGCCACCGAGCGCCGAGGCACCGGCGAAGCCGATCAGGCCGATGATGAACGTGCGTTTGCGCCCGACGAGGTCGGCGATCCGGCCGCCGAGCAGCAGCAGTCCGCCGAACGCCAGCGTGTAGGCCGTGATGACCCACTGCCGGTTGGCGTCGGACATGTTCAGGTCGTTCTGCGCCGAGGGAAGCGCGATGTTCACGATCGTCGCGTCCAGCACCACCATCAGCTGTGCGAGAGCGATGACCACCAACGCCCACCAGCGGTGGGCATCCTGACCTGCGGGGACGCTGGGTTCGCCTGTCCGGGGGGCACTCACCCGCTCAGAAGACCATGGATCGGCGCGGGTCGCATCTCCGGACGAAACGGCCTGACGGGACTCCTTTTCGGGGCTCCTGGTCACGGCTCCAGCACCACCTTTCCGATCGTCGCCCTGCTCTCCAGGGCACGGTGCGCGGCGGCAGCCTCCACCAGCGGGAAACGGGTCACGGCCGGGCTGAGCCGCCCGGACGCGGCATGGGCGAGGGCACGCAGCTCCAGGGTCCGTACGGGATCGGGGCCGCCCGCCCGCCTCAGCATCACGGGCCCGAGCACCTGCTCGGACACCCCCTCCACCAGGTAGGGGGAGCCGTCCCGGATGCCCTCGCCCGACCAGCCGAAGACGATGTGGCGGCCACCCGGTCCGAGCAGGGCCACGGCCTCCCGGGCGACCTCGCCGCCGACGCCGTCGAACACGACGGTCGCCGTCCGGCCGCCGAGCTGCGCGCGGACCTTCTCCGACCAGCTCGGCTCCGTGTAGTCGACGGCGTGGTCCGCGCCGTTCGCGCGGACCCTGGCCACCTTCTCCGGGCCGCCCGCCAGACCGATCACCGTCGCGCCCCGGTGGTGCGCGTACTGCACGAGCAGGGTGCCGATGCCGCCGGCCGCGGCGGGCACGACGACCACGTCGGTGGGCCCCGGCTCGGCGAACTGCACGATCCCCATCGCCGTACGGCCGGTTCCGATCATGGCGACGGCCTGCGCGAAGTCCAGGTTCTCGGGGATGTCGTGGACGCGGTCGACGTCTGTGACGGCCAGTTCGGCGTAGCCCCCGGGCGCGAAGCCGAGGTGGGCGACGACCCGGCGGCCGAGCCAGAGCGCCGCGACCCCCTCGCCGAGGGACTCCACGGTCCCGGCCACCTCCCGCCCGGGGATCGTCGGCAGAACGGTCGGCCCGGGCGCCGGACCGCCCCGCATGCCCTCGCGCAGGGCCGCGTCCAGCAGATGAACCCCCGCGGCGGCCACGGCGATCCGTACCTGGCCGGGCCCCGGCACGGGGTCGTCGACGCGCTCGTGGACCAGGTGATCGGCGGGACCGAAGGCGTGCAGTCGGATGGCGTGCATCAGGGGCTCCTCAAGCTCGGAGAGGCGTACGAGGGTGGTCGGAGGGCGAAGGCCGCGGGCCGTGCGCGTGGTGCCGGCCCGGTGGCCCCGGAGACCGCCGGGCCTGCCGGCCCCGAGACCGCGGGTCTGCCGGTGGCCCCGAGACCGCGGGTCTGCCGGTGGGTTCACCACTCTTCAACCTCAGGCATGCTTGAGGTCAAGGCGCTCGCGGATGCGCAGGGCCAGCGCGACCGCCTCCAGCGCACTGTTGAACGAGACCTCGGAGAGCACGCCGGGGGCGGCCACCTGGTCGCCCACGAGGTAGACGCCGTCCCCGCGGTCGATGGAGGGCCGGTCCCGCCAGCTCGTGCCGGGCGGGTCGACCGCGCCGGTACGGCCGCTCGCCACCGACTCCCGCCGCCAGGTGACCCGTTCGCGCCAGCCCTCGAAGGCGAGGTCCAGCAGATGCTCGGCGCGCGCGACCCCGTCGGCCCCGGACTCCCGCGGCGCGATCGGGATCTGCCCCTGGAGGAGCTGCTCGCCGGCCGGGGCGAGGGTGCGGTCCCGCGCGGTGAACCGTTCGATCCAGCCCGGCGCGTCCAGGTCGGAGACGGCGAACGCGTCACCGCGCCGGCTCGTCAGCGCCAGGTCGATCAGCGCGGTACGGCCGCTCGGCCAGGTCAGCGAGGCGTCCCCGAGCAGGCGCCGGGCGGAGGCGAGCGAGGTCGCGACGACGACCGGCCCCTTCCCCACGGGCAGCCGGTCCACCCGGGCCAGCGTCTCCATCCGCACCCCGAGGTTCCAGGCCCGCCCCGCCATCCGGTCGATGACGTTGGCCCAGCCGCCGCGCGGGCAGTTGGCCTCCGGGGGCAGCCTCATGGCCCGGCGCAGCCGCTCCTGCACGAAAGCGGCGGACAGCGATCCGGGGTCGTGGTGGAAGAGGGCGACGGCCGCGTAGTTGGCGGCGGCCCGCGCACCCTCCGCTCCGGCCTGTCCGGTCGCCCAGGTCATGAAGTCGACGTCCTCGGGCGCCTGTTGGCAGGAGCGCCGGAGCAGTTTGAGCATCGCGAAGGGCGGGGTGCGGCGCAGCGCGCCCTTGTGGTGCAGCCGCAGCCGGGCGGCCTCCCGGGGCGGTACCGGTGCGAGCGGTCCGATCAGGTCCCGCTGCTTCAGCCACGTCCAGTGCGGTCCCGCGCTGTACAGGGCGTGCGGGCCCTCGTTGGTCCGGTAGGGCCCCTCGGCGGTCCGGGCCCGCCCGCCGAGGGTGTGGTGCGCTTCGTGGACGGTCACGCTCGCGCCCGCCTCCGCGGCGGTGATCGCGGCGGTCAGTCCGGCGAAGCCGCCGCCGATGACGGTGATGCGGTCCATGGCTGGAGGTCTCCTCGTGCTCGGGGTCCGAGAGGTCTCTGACAGCGGGCCTTTCTGTGAAGAGGACCGATCGGGGACCCGGGAATGTGACATGGGCCGGGTTCGCGCAGGCCAGGGCGTTTGTCAGTGGGGGAGGGCAGGATGGGGGCATGGCGAGGAGAGTTGCGGGCGGGTCCGGTGCGAAGGCGTCCGGCGGGGGAGTGAAGGCGGCCCGGCGGCCCGAGCTGCGGCTGCCCGCCCTGGAGCCGTACGACGGCGGGGAGCTGGAGCCGGACGGCGACTACGACGGGCTGGAGTTCACGGACGCGGACTTCGCCGGGCAGGACGGCGGGGGAGCCCGCTTCATGGACTGCGCGCTGACGCGCTGCGCGCTGGACGAGACGCGGCTGCACCACGCGCGCGTGCTGGACTCGGTCCTCACGGGGATACGGGGTGTGGGCACCGATCTCGCCGAGGCGATGCTGCGGGACGTCGAGGTGGTCGACGCGCGCCTCGGCGGCGTGCAGTTGCACGGCTCCGTGCTGGAGCGGGTGGTGGTGCGCGGCGGGAAGATCGACTATCTGAACCTGCGCAAGGCGCGGCTGAAGGACGTCGTCTTCGAGGGCTGTGTCCTGGTCGAGCCGGACTTCGGGGGCGCGCGCCTGGAGCGGGTGGAGTTCGTGGACTGCGTCCTGAAGGGCGCCGACCTCACCGGGGCGACCCTGACGGACGTGGATCTGCGGGCCGCGGCGGAGCTGGACATCGCACGGGGAGTGGACCGGCTCGCCGGCGCGGTCATCGGCACGGCCCAGCTCCTGGACCTGGCACCGGTGCTGGCCGCCGCGCTGGGCGTCCGGGTGGAGGGCCCCTAGGGTCTGTCGTCCGGGGTACCTCGGCGCCACCTGACCCGAACGACAGGCGGCTAGGAGATGCGGGGGAAGCGGGCCTGGAGGGTCCAGATGGCCGGGTTCTCGGCCAGGTCGTCGTGCAGGTCGGTCAGGTCGGCCAGCAGGTCGTGCAGGAAGTCGCGGGCCTCGCGGCGCAGCGCGGTGAACGAGAAGGTCAGCGGCTCCTCCTCGCGCCGCATCCAGTCGGCCTCGATGTCCACCCAGCCGAAGCGCCGCTCGAAGAGCATGCGGTCGGTCGACTCGGTGAAGTCCAGCTCCGCCTGCTGGGGCCGGGAGGCCCGGCTGCCGAGCGGGTCACGGTCGAGCTGCTCGACGATGTCGCACAACGCCCACGCGAAGTCGAGCACCGGCACCCATCCCCAGCCCGTGGACACCTCGCGGTCCGCCTTCGTGTCGGCGAGGTAGACGTCCCCGCAGAACAGGTCGTGCCGCAGCGCACGGACGTCCGCGCGACGGTAGTCGGTCTGCGGGGGATCGGGAAAGCGGTTGGAGAGGGCGTAGCCGATGTCGAGCACGTAGAAGATGGTGCCACGCCCCCCACCACCCGAACGCCGGACGACCGACCGGCACCCCACCGACGACGCGCCGCCCGCGCACGGCGCCCCCGGAAGGTGCCCAGGGACGCGCCGACCCCCAGCGAAGCCCGGAAGATGCCGGTTGCTGTCCAGGGGCGCGCTCGACCCCCACCGGCGGGGCGACGGATGGACGACGGGGCGCTGGGGTGCGGGCGAAGCCCGGGGGACCCCGGGCGGTGTTCAGGGGCGCGGGGAACTGCGCGACGAGCCCCCACCGGCGGGCGGCGGATGGGCGGCGGCGCGCATGGGCGGGGGCGAAGCCCGGGCCGACGCCGGTTGCTGTCCAGGGGCGCGGGGAACGGCGCGCTCGACCTCCACCGACGGGCGGCCGACACACGGCGGCGCGCAGGGGTGCGGGCGAAGCCCAGGGGATGCCGGGCGGTGTTCAGGGGCGCGGGGAACTGTGCGAAGAGCCCCCACCGGCGGGCGGCGGATGGGCGGCGGCGCGCATGGGCGGGGGCGAAGCCCGGGCCGACGCCGGTTGCTGTCCAGGGGCGCGGGGAACGG
>NZ_JBEXGN010000002.1:397635-397765 GCF_040607345.1 Streptomyces sp. NPDC005302 | reverse complement strand
CACGGCGGCGCGCAGGGGTGCGGGCGAAGCCCAGGGGATGCCGGGCGGTGTTCAGGGGCGCGGGGAACTGTGCGAAGAGCCCCCACCGGCGGGCGGCCGACACACGGCGGCGCGCAGGGGTGCGGGCGTA